>NZ_JABUCO010000026.1:0-59836 GCF_019835205.1 Rhodococcus sp. BP-261
TCCCCAGAACGGCTCGCCGAGGTCGAGGACCTACTCAACAACCGTCCCCGTAGGACCCTCGGATGGGATACTCCTCTGAAGGCATACGACAAGACGCTCGTTGCGATGACCGCTTGAGACCGCCGTATAGCCCGCTATACATTCGCGCGCACGTGCGCCTTGCGCAATTCCGCCTTCGCGATGGTCCGCAGATGCACCTCGTCCGGCCCGTCGAAGATGCGCATGGCCCGGTGCCACCCGTACATCGCGGCGAGCGGCACGTCGTCGCTGACACCCGCACCGCCGTGGACCTGAATGGCACGGTCGATGACTTCGAGCGCGACACGCGGCACGGACACCTTCGCCGCCGAAACATACGGCGCCGCAGCCTTGTTGCCGTGTACGTCGGTGATCTTCGACGCGTACTGGCACAGCAACCGGGCCTGATCGATCGCGATGCGCGACTCCGCGATCTGCTGCTGCACGACGCCCTGTTCGGCGAGAGGTTTGCCGAACGCAATGCGGTCCTGTGCCCGCGCCGTCATCAGCCCGAGTGCACGTTCGGCGGCACCGAGTGCACGCATGCAGTGGTGAATACGTCCGGGGCCGAGACGGGCCTGCGCGATCGCGAACCCCGCGCCCTCCTCGCCGAGGATGTTGCTCACCGGGACGCGCACGTTGTCGTAGACGATTTCGCAGTGCCCGTGCTGATCGTGCCTGCCGAACACCGGAACATCCCGTACGACGGTCACACCCGGGGTGTCGACGGGCACCAGCACCATCGACTGCTGTCGATGCGTCGCCGCGTCGGGATCGGTCTTGCCCATCACGATGAGCAGTTCGCACCGCGGATCCGACGCCCCACTCGTCCACCATTTGCGCCCGTCGATGACGTACTCGTCGCCGTCGCGTCGGATGCGGGTCTGGATGTTGGTGGCGTCGGAACTCGCGACCTCGACCTCGGTCATCGAGAACGCGGATCGAATCACGCCGTCCTTCAACGGTTCCAGCCATCGCGCCTGCTGTTCCTCGGTGCCGAACATGTGCAGCAACTCCATGTTGCCCGTGTCCGGCGCCTGCCCGTTGGTTGCTTCGGGTGCGAGATGCAAGCTCCAGCCGGTGATCTCGGCGAGACCCGCGTAATCGAGCTGACTGATACGGGAATACGCGGGGAGGAACAGATTCCACAGCCCGCGCGAGCGTGCTTCCTTCTTGAGCTCTTCGACGACGGGAGGCAGTGAGCTGTCACCGGGGTCGGCCGACGCTCGGTACTTCTCGTACTCGTGCTCCGCGGGGAAGACGTGGGTGTGCATGAAGTCGACGAGCGTCTCGCGAAGCTCCAGCGCCCTGGCCGACGGCCGAAGATCGAGCGAAGCGACGTCGATCGAAGCGGGCATTGCGACGGTGTTCACGGTGTGTGTCAAGAGATGCGTCCTTCTACGAGTTAAGCTCGGGAACCGAAGAGGCAGAGGCGCGTTCGAGAGCGCGGCCCAGTAGCGGGCCGACCATCTCGCCGACCGTCGAGAAGTCCTCACCCTCGGTGTGCCCCTGCTGGTGACGCGCGTGAATGCCTTCGAGAATCACGGCGACCTTGAAGTCGGCGAACACGAGATACCAGTCGATGTCGGGCACGTCGATGCCCCGCGCGGCGATGTACCGGCGCACCACCTCGTCGCGCGTCGGGAATCCGGGGAGTGCGGTCGCGCCCGCGGTGATGGGATTTAAGAACTCGCCTTCCTGATCCCAGAACGAGCACAGAATGCCGAGGTCGGTCAGTGTGTCTCCGAGAGTGGACATCTCCCAGTCGAGCACCCCGAGGATCTTCGTCGGGTCGGACCGATCGACCATCATGTTGTCGATCTTGAAGTCTCCGTGCACGATTCCCGGAAAGCTCTTCTGCGGCAGCGCCGCGGTGAGCCTGCGATGAATCTCCGCGACTTCCGGTCGCTCGGACGTCGCCGACGCGTCCCACTGTCGCATCCACCGGCGCAACTGGCGTTCGAGAAAGCCGTCGGGATTACCCCAATCGGACAGGCCGACGTCCGCCGGATCGAGGGAATGCAGCGCGACGAGCGTGTCGATCATCGAGTCGGTGATTCCGGTGCGCTGCTGCTCCGTCAGCTCTTCGGTGTCCGATTGCGTGCGTAGCGTGATGCCGTCGAGTTTGTCCATGACGTAGAACGATGCGCCGATGACGCTCGAATCCTCGCACAGGCCAACAGTTCTGGGGACAGGAACCGTGCTGTCGCGCAGCGACGACATCGCTCGGTACTCACGCCCCATGTCGTGCGCCGTCGGGAGCACGTGTCCCTGGGGTGGGCGACGCAGAATCCACTGCCGGGTGCCGTCGCCGATCTCGTACGTCGGGTTCGAGCGACCCCCCGCGATGAGGCGTGTCGTGAGATCGCCGATCGGTCCGGTCTCGTTGTCCACCAGCCATTGTCGAACTCCGGCGACGTCGAGGTCGTCCGTCGTGGTCGCTGCCGTCATCGTTCACTGCCTCCCGGCGTCTGCGGTACGAAGTTCGCGACGGAGCAGCTTTCCGCTCGTCGTCTTGGGTAGTTCGTCGAGAATCACGACGTCGCGCGGGTACTTGTAGGCCGCCATACGCGTCTTGCAGAAGTCGACGAGTTCGGCGGGGGTCACCGTCGCATCGCGCGTCAGAGACACGAACGCCTTCACGGTTTCTCCTCGATACTCGTCGGGCACACCGATGACCGACGCTTCCCGGACTGCCGGATGCTGGTACAGCACGTCCTCGACGTCGCGCGGAAAGACCTTGTAGCCACCGGCATTGATCATGTCCTTGAGACGGTCGACGACGAACAGCCACCCGTCTTCGGTCATCTTGCCGATGTCACCGGTGTGCAGCCAGCCGTCGCGAATCGCATGCGCCGATTCTTCGGGCAGTTGCCAGTATCCCGGCACCACCATGGGGCCCGACACGATGATCTCGCCGGTCTCACCGGGAGCGACGTCGTGGCCGTCGGTGATGTCGACGATGCGCACCCGCGCATTCGGTACCGGCACACCGACCGACAACGCGCCGCTGTCCGGATCGACCGGTGGATCGATGTCGACAGGGCCGAGATGTGTGGGCGAGGTGGTCTCGGTCATGCCGTACGCGCCGCGCAGCACCCAACCCGTTGCGGCACGGACGCGTTCGAGCAACGCGGGTCCGACGGGGGCGCCACCGGACGGCGTCTTCGTCAGCGACGTCAGGTCGTACTTCTCGCGCGACGGGTGATTGCACAACGCGATGAACGCCGTACTCGCACCGATCATGAAAGTGCCCCGCCACGTGTCGATGGCTCGCAGCGTCTCTTCGGCGTCGAAGCGATGCAGCAACACGATCGGTGCGCCGCTCAGGATGTGGATGCCGAAGCCCGCGACGAGACCGGTGATGTGGAAAACCGGTGCGACGCCGATGATCACGTCCTGGTCTGCGCGCAGGTCCCACCACGACGTGTAGACCGTCGAGTTGTGGACGAGCGCACTCTGCAGGTTCATCGCTCCCTTGGAGCGGCCGGTCGTACCGGACGTGTAGGTCAGGACGCCGATGTCGGATGCCGAACAAGGTGCCGAAACGGGTTGGGAGCCTGCGTGTTCGGCCAGCAACGTATGCCAGTCCACAGTGTCTTCGAATGTGCGACGCTCCCCGATGTGCGACGCGATCGACGCGGGCACCTCGGCCGTCGGCGTCATGTCGAGCGGATGCGTCGTGACGACGATCGCCAGGTCCGTCGTGTCGCGCATCGGGGCGACGACGTCGTCGTACAGGCTGTCGAGGCAGACGAGCGCACGCGCACCCGAGTCGAGCAGATGGTGTGTCAGTTCCTTCTCGCGCAGCATCGGATTGATCGCGACGGGTACCGCGCCCGCCTTCCAGGCGGCGAGCAGCGCGACGAGCCATTGCGGATCGTTCTGCAGATAGATCGCGACGCGGTCGCCCGGCACGAGACCGTGCGACGTCAGTCCCGATGCCAGGGCATCCGCGGCGGCGTCAATCTCGGCGAAGCTGAGCGTCGACCCGAAGTAGTGCACCGCAGGCGCGCCCGGCCTCGTCGCGACGTGGGCGTCCCAGGCATCGCGCATCGTCGAGAACTCCAGGTCCATACCGGCGCGGACGGCGTCGGGGTAGAGCGCCGTCCAGGGCGCGTCGATCTGCTTCACGTTGGTCCACCTCATCGGGCTCGAACTGTCACTGCAGTCGGTGCACGGCACTCGATCCCCACCATAGTCGTGATCCGAACGATCGTTTGTCAACTGTTCGGCGCTGGAGTGCAGATGTGCGGAAACAACCACTACAGGTGCCGCATGCAGATGTTCAGTCATTGACAAACGATTGTTCGACATTCAGTATCAGCATGACGTAGGTCACATTCTTCGCGAGGAGCCGAACCCTATGACCGCACCAGACATCACGTCCGCCCCACCGGCGAAGCCGTGGACGACCGAGGATCGCAAGAAGACTCGGCGTGCCGCGCTCGCCGGTGGCGTCGGAACGCTCATCGAGTACTACGACTTCAGCCTGTACGGCTACCTGGCCGTCGTCATCGCGCCGCTGTACTTCCCGAGTGAGCACCCCGTGACGTCGCTGCTGTCGGCGCTTGCGGTGTTCGGCACGGCCTACCTCGTGCGCCCGCTCGGCGGCATCGTGTTCGGTCACATCGGCGATCGGTTCGGCCGCAAGCGTGCGCTGATGGCGACCCTCGTCTGCATGGGCGTCGGAAGCACGGCGATGGGTCTGCTGCCCACCCCGGCGCAGATCGGCGTCTGGGCGACGGTTCTGCTCGTGATCGTGCGTCTGCTGCAGGGCTTCTCGGCGGGCGGAGAGGTCGGTGGCTCGGCGACCTTCATCTCCGAGTCGGCGCCGTCGCACCTGAAGGCCACGTACGGCGCCTTCACCCCGATGGGCTCGACGGGCGGCTTCGCCCTGGCTGCTGCCGTAGCCGGCGCTGTGTCCGCGCTGACGACGGACGTGCAGATGGACAGCTGGGGGTGGCGCATCCCGTTCCTGATGGCGCTGCCGCTCACGCTGTTCTGCCTGTGGGTGCGCACCCGCGTCGAGGAGACCCACGAGGTCACCGAGACGAAGCACGAGAAGAGCTCGCCCGTGCGTTCGGTGTTCCTCCGTCAACCGCGCGCCCTGGCCCAGGCCACCGCACTCAGCGCGGCGGTCAACGGCACCGCCTACATCGGCCTGACGTACATGGCCATTCACCTGACCAAGCAGCTCGGCTACGACGCGACGCCCGTGTTCTGGGTGGCGACGACGGCAATCGGCATCGCCGCAGTGGCCATGCCCCTGGCGGGACGTCTCGGTGACCGCATCGGAACGGTCCGTCTGATGGCCATCGGATTCGTCGGGTTCATCGTGCTGACCTATCCGATGATGGGGCTGATGCATCTCGGATTGGTCGTCGCGACACTCGCATTCGTCGTGATCATGCTGAACAGCGCCGCGGCGCAGGTCGGCGCCTACACGATCCTGCCGCAGTTCTTCGACAAGCAGTCGCGGTACACCGGCGTCGCGATGGACTGGAACCTCGGCGTCATCATCGCAGGCGGTACGGCGCCGTTCGTCGCAGTCTGGCTGGTCGAGCAGACGGGCAACATTCTGTCACCGGCGTTCTTCGTGATGACGCTCGCCGTGGTCGGGCTGATCGCCCTGGCGACGGTCCGGGCGCGTCACACGCAGGGGACGTAGCCCACGTGCGCGCGAATGTACAGCCGGCTATACATTCGCGCGCACGGGTGGAGCCGCCGGCCGAACGAAGAACGACGCCGCCACGGCGAGCAAGGACACGACGCCGCCGACCAGGAAGGCGGTGTGGATACCCGCCTCGTTCGCGGCGAGTTCGGCCGTCCCCGACGAGATGCGCGACGTGGTGGTCGTCGTCATCACCGTCACGAACAACGCGGTACCGGCGGCGCCTGCAACCTGCTGAAGCGTGTTGAAGATCGCGCTGCCGTGCGAATAGAGCTGCGGCGGTAGCGAACCCAGCGACGACGTCATCATCGGCGTCATGACGGTCGCGAGCCCGGCGGTCATCAGACAGTGGATTCCGACGACCATCGGCAGCGGGGACTGCGCGTCGAGCAGCGTCATCAGCCACAGAGCCGCGCTGACGACGACGATGCCGGGAATGACGAGCGGCCGCGGACCGATGCGGTCGAACGCGCGTCCGACGAACGGTGCGAGCGCACCCATCAGCAGGCCGCCGGGGAGCAGCATCAAACCGGTGGTCAGCGTGTCGAGACCCCGAATGTTCTGCAGGTACAGCGGCAGCAGGATGAGTGCGCCGAACAGTGCCATCATGCTGATCGCGAGCATGCCGAGGCCGATGCTGAAGGTCGGCGTCGCAAAGGGGCGCAGGTCGAGCAAGGCGCGTCCGGATTCCTGACGCTTGATTTGCCGCAGGACGAACACGACCAGGGCGACGGCACCGACGAGCAGTGGTATCCAGACGGGCACCGACGATTCCTCGGCCGAATGGCCGATGCTGCTGAGGCCGTAGATCAATCCGCCGAACGCGAGTGCCGACAGGACCACCGACACGGCGTCGAACGAGGTCTTGCTGGTCGCGGTCACATTCTTGACCAGAGCCGATCCGACCGCGAACGCGACAAGTGCGATCGGCAGGACGAGCCAGAACATCCAGCGCCAGTCGAGTGCGTCGAGGATGATGCCGGAGATGGTCGGGCCGATGGCAGGCGCAACGGCGATGACGATCGAGATGACGCCCATCATGCGGCCGCGATTCTCGGCGGGCACGAGGTTGAGCACGGTGTTCATCAGCAACGGCAGCATCACCGCGGTGCCGCTCGCCTGCACGACCCGGCCGGCGAGGAGGAGTTCGAAACCGGGTGCCGACGCGGCCAGCAGGGTGCCGACGCTGAACAGGCCCATGGCGGCGACGAATACCTGCCGCAGCGTGAACCGCTGGAACAGGAAGCCCGTCACCGGAATGACGACGGCCATCGTGAGCATGAAGCCGGTGGTCAGCCACTGTGCGGTGCTCGCGGTGATGCTCAGATCCACCATCAGTCGCGGCAGTGCGACGCTCATGATCGTCTCGTTGAGGATCATCACGAACGAGGCGACGACGAGAACGCCGATGAGCAATCTGTTGGCGGACGTGAGTGGCTCAGCGGAGTGCTGACCCGTCGTGGAGTCGATCGCTTGTGTGTCCATCGAGAAATGATCCCTTGCGAAGAGAAGTCGGCATGTACAACGTCCGATAGTCTGAATCAATCTGACAGTGACTGTCAACTTGAAATCGGCTGGTATCTTGGCCCGTGGCGAAGGGAGATGCCATGACCACCGGAACGCCTGACCTCAGAGAACGTCGACGACGGGAGACGCGGCTCGAGATCACCCGCGCCGCTCTCGACCTGTTCGAGCAGAAAGGCGTCGCGGCCACAACGGTCGACGAGATAGCGCGTGCAGCGGGCGTCTCGCCGAGCACCTTCTTCCGCCAGTTCCCGACGAAGGAAGAGTCGATCCTGGGCGGTGACGTCGACATCGAAGCCGACATCGACGACTGGCTGGCGTCCACCGACTCCGCGGACATCGACCTCGCGGGTATGGAAGCGATCTACGAACGCGCCGCGGTGCGACTCGTCGAGGCATCCGACGAGACACGCAGCCGCGTCCTGCGGACCCGTCGACTCATCGTCGGCGACGCGCATCTCCGTGCGACTGCCATCGCGCTCGACGCGACGACGATGTGTCGGCTGACCGATGCCGTGGCGTCGAAACTCGGTGATCGTGAGTCGCTTTCGTACGCTCGACTGCTGGTCGAAGGCGCAGGGATGACTCTGCGCATCGCGTTCGACGACTGGGCGACGCGTGTCGACGCCGGTGAAGACGCCGATCTGGCGGACATCTATCGCGCTACGCGCGCCGAGTTGCGCAGGGTCGTCGCGCGCTAGCGGTCTCGTCGCCGCATGAATGTGGCATTCGAGCTATCCGATCGTATGGACCGCTCGTTCACGCGGTGGGCACCGGAGATAACGGCGCCTCCCCGGCCAGTACCCGCAGGATGTCCTCCGCTGCCGCCCGGCTCGCCGCGACGCGCGCCTGAGCCGTCTGTCCGCCGAGATGCGACATCATGACGACGTTCGGAAGCGACCGCAGAGGACTGTCCTGCGGGAGTGGTTCGACGGCGAACACGTCGAGTCCGGCCGCGGCGATCGTGCCGTCGGCAAGCGCGGCGGCCAGAGCATCCTCGTCCACCAGTGAGCCGCGCGCCGTATTGATCAGCGACGCAGTCGGTTTCATCATCGACAGGGCGCGGCGACCGATCAACCCGACGTTCTGCTTCGTCGCCCTCGGGTGCAGCGACACGAAGTCCGAGACCGCGAGCAGGTCGTCGAGCTCGGCGTACCGCACGACGAGCTCGGGGTCCGGGTAGGCCGTCGTGACGACGACACTCATGCCGAACGCGGCCGCGAGCTCGACCAACCTGCGAGCGCTCGGCCCGAATCCGACGATGCCGAGGGTCGTCCCGCGTAGCTCGTACGTGTCGTGCCGGGGCCATTCGCCCTGTGCGACACCGGCCGTCGTGTCGACTGCGCGGCGCGCGCACATCAGCATCAACATGCAGGCGAGCTCGGCCACGGCGTTCGCGTTGGCGCCGGGGGTGTTGGTGACGACGACTCCGTGCGCGGCGGCTGCGTCGACGTCGACGGCGTCGTATCCGACGCCACTGCGCGCGATGATGGCCAATCGAGGTGCGCCCGAGATCATCTCGTCGGTGATCGTGTCGCCTCCGACGAGCGCCGCATCGGACTCCGCGAGCAGCGACGCCAGCTCACCGTCCGGCCGGGCGCCGACCGCCGAGCTGTGTGTCGTGGTGTGCCCTCGATCGGTGAACATGCGGTCGACGTCGTCACCGGGGGCGAGGTAGTCGGTCGTGATCAGAACATGCGCCATCACGACGCCTGACGAACCAGCTCGTCGCGTACTGCCGCGCCGAGCGACGACGTCGTTCCGGTGCCGCCCATGTCCGGCGTCAACGAGGAACCGCCCTGTGCGAGAACGGTTTCGACGGCCGTCAGAATCGCCTCGCCCGCTTTCACCTCACCGAGATGTTCGAGCATCAGCGAGGCGCTCCAGATCTGCCCGACCGGGTTGGCGACGCCGCGGCCTGCGATGTCCGGTGCCGAACCGTGCACGGGCTCGAACAGGCTGGGGAACTTGCGTTCCGGGTTGATGTTCGCGCTCGGTGCGATACCGATCGTGCCGGTGCACGCAGGACCGAGATCCGACAGGATGTCGCCGAACAGGTTGCTCGCGACGACGACGTCGAACCAGTCGGGGTGCATCACGAAGTTCGCAGCCAGAATGTCGATGTGGTACTTGTCCACGCGAATGTCCTCGTACCCCTTGGCCATTGCCTCGACCCGCTCGTCCCAGTACGGCATCGTGATGGAGATCCCGTTGCTCTTCGTCGCCGACGTCAGGTGTCTGGCGGGCCGCTTCTGCGCAAGATCGAACGCGTACTTCAGGATTCGGTCGACGCCGGTCCGCGTCATGACGGTCTCCTGCATGACGGTTTCGCGGTCGGTGCCCTCGAACATCTTGCCGCCGATGCTCGAGTACTCGCCCTCGGTGTTCTCGCGTACGACGTAGAAGTCGACGTCGCCGGGTGCGCGGCCGGCCAGCGGACTCGTGACACCTGGCATCAGCTTGACGGGCCGAAGATTGACGTACTGATCGAAGTGGCGGCGGAACTGCAGCAGGCTGCCCCACAGCGAGATGTGATCCGGGACGACGTCGGGCCAGCCGACGGCACCGAAGTAGATGGCGTCGAACGCGCTCAGTTGCTCGAACCAGCCGTCGGGCAACATCTGGCCGGTGGCCGTGTAGTAGTCGGCGCTCGCGTAGTCGAACTCCTCGTAGTCGATCGTGAAATCGAATGCCGACGCCGCGGCTTCGAGCACTGCCATGCCTTCGGGTACGACCTCTTTTCCGATTCCGTCGCCCGGGATGACGGCGATGCGGTGTGTGGCGCCCATGAGTGCTCCGTATTCGATCGAGGGTGATCACTGGTATTGCCACCGTATTGCGCAATAAGCTCGAGCGAAAGCCGTGCGACGGCAATACTGCTTTTCCGAATTGGAAAGAAGGCGCCTGTGAGTCAGTTCGACGACCTCGAGTTCTTCGACGTCGTGGCGCGTTCGTCGAGCCTGACGGAGGCCGGACGCGCTCTCGGCATGTCGGTGTCGTCGGTGAGCAAGCGGCTCTCGCAGCTCGAGAGTCGACTCGGAGTCCGCCTCGTGCGACGCAGCACGAGGCGTTCGACGCTGACCCCCGAAGGAGAGCGGTACGCGGCGGGCGTTGCGGTGATCGCCGGCGAACTGGCCGAGCTCGAGGAGTCGGTGAGCGGGCACTACGCCGAATTGCGCGGGCGGCTGCTGATCCAGTCGTCGGTGGGTCTCGGACGGGCGCACATCGCACCGCTGATGGCAGACTTCGTGGCCGAGCATCGCCGCGTCGAGGTCGACATCGAACTGTCGTCGGCGCCGCCGAACCCGTCGGCCGCGCCGTTCGACATCGCGATACGGGTGGGTGCGCTGCAGGATTCCCGGTTGACGGCAAAGCTGTTGTGCCACAACCGACGAGTGGTCGTCGCGTCGCCACGCTATCTCGAGACGCACACGGCTCCACGGGAGATGGGCGATCTGCGCGACCACAACTGCATCGTCCTACGTCAGGACGAAGGTGATTACGCGTTGTGGAGGTTCGGTTTCGGCGCGGGTGAGACGGCGATCCGTGTCGCCGGGAACATGATCAGCAACGACGGAGACATCGCGACGCAGTGGTGCATCGACGGCCGCGGCGTCCTCATGCGATCGATGTGGCATGTGAAACCGATGCTCGACGACGGAACGCTCGTCCAACTCCTGCCCGACGTCCCGACCCCCGCCGCGGACATCCATGCCGTGTATTCCGCTGCCGCACAGGTGCCGCGACGAGTGCAGGCCGCCGTCGACCATCTGCATGCGCACCTGAAGGATCGGCTGCGTACATAATGGTGGCCATGCGGTCACGTCAGAAAATTCTGAACGCCACGTTGCGCTTGATCGAGGAGCACGGGTTCGAAGGCGTCAACGTCGCGGCGGTCGCGTCCGCCGCGGGCGTGTCCAGGCAGACCGTGTACTCCATCTTCGGATCACGCGAAGAAGTGGTGTCCCAGGCCATGGCAGGGGTGGTGCGCGAGGTGCTCGGCGGTATTCGCTCGCACCTCGATACGGTCGATACCGCATTCGACTACGTCGCGGACGTGATCGTCGCCGGAAGAACCGCTGTGCGTACGCATCCCGTGCTGGCGACACTGCTCGTGGCCGAGCGCGGCAACCCCGTGTTCGACGCCGGCATGATGGCGCGCGCGAAACCTGTTGCGCGAGAGTTGTTCGAGCCGATGATCGCGCGCGGCCTGATCGACCGGGCAGGTCTCGACGACGTCGTGGAACTCGTGGTGCGATTGGGGCTGTCGGTCATCTCGTTCGACAGCGACACCGTGCGCACCGACGACGATCTGCGGTCCTTCCTCCGTCGTTGGTTCGAGCCGGCTCTCCGCGCTCTTCCTTGACACTCTTACGTCTACCTGTCTAGTTTGTTCCCCACATGACGATCTGCGGATGTGTGGGGGTACATCTTGACCGGTCCGAACAGGCGTTCCTTTCTCCTCGGTGCCGCGGCCGCGGTGGGCGCGGTTGCCGTCTCCCGGCCGCTGGCTCATGCGGGGCCGAGGGTGCAACGCATCCCGCTGACGCGCGAAGAGCATCGAGTCGTGGTGGTGGGCTCCGGTTTCGGTGGGGGAGTGACGGCCCTGCGGCTGGCCGAGGCGGGCGTTCCGGTGACGATGCTGGAGCGCGGAAGACGTTGGCCCACAGGGCCGAACGCCGACACTTTCCCGCACGCCACCAATCCGGACAAGCGGATACTGTGGCACCGATCGAATCCGCAACTCTTCGGTACTCCGGTAGCCTTCGAGCCGTACGTCGGACTGCTCGAAACGGTCGTCGGCGACAACATGACTGCCGTGTGCGCGGCGGGTCTCGGCGGCGGATCGCTTGTGTACCAGGGCATGACGCTGCAACCGGCGCAACACGTGTTCGACGCCAACTTCCCGGAGGAACTCGACTGGGCGCTGATGAACCGCGTCCACTACCCGCGGGTGGCGCGCATGCTCCAACTCGCCACGGCGCCGGACGAATTGATCGACAGCCCCAATTACGAGGTCACACGCATCTTCGCGCGCAACGCGGCTCGCGAAGGATTTCCGGTGTCGAAGATCCCGATGCCGATCGACTGGAACTACGCGCTGGCCGAGCTGCGGGGTGAGATGGCCCCGTCGTACACCAACGGCGACGGTGCACTCGGCGTCAACAACGGCGGAAAACACTCCGTCGACGTCACGTACATCGCGGCCGCGGAAGCGACGGGGCTCGTGACCGTCGAGACGCTGCACGAGGTTCGCGACGTCGAACGAGCACCCGACGGACGGTGGACCGTGTACGTCGACCGCACCGACGAGACGGGACGGGTGGTGGAGAACAAGATCCTGACCACCGGCGCCCTCGTCATGGCCGCCGGAAGCGCGAACACCACCAGGCTGTTGATGCGCGCGTCCGCTGCCGGACGGATTCCCGACCTGCCGGACGAACTCGGCGCGGGGTGGGGCACCAACGCCGACCGCATCTACGTGTGGGCCGACATCGTCGACGGGTTCGGCCCGGGTCAGGGCGGGCCTGTCGTCTACGGCAGCTTGAACTGGGACTACCCGCACTCTGCCTACACCGTCATCCAGGCATCGTTCCCGCCGGTGACGGTGGGTGCCAACACGATCGACACCCGCAGTACGACGATGGTCGGCTACGGAGTCAGTTCCGGCAGAGGGCGATTCGTCTACGACTCCCGCATCGACGACGCCGTGCTGCAGTGGCCGCGCGAGGGCGACCACGTACTTCAGACGTCGTGCATCGGCCCGGCGACCGCACGGATCGCCGGACCGACGGGCACACTCGTCGACACCAACTCCCTCGTGCCGTCGACATGGCACCCGCTCGGCGGCGCGAACATGGGTTCGGTGTGCGATCTCGAAGGTCGAGTACTCGGTCAGCGGGGGCTGTACGTCCTCGACGGGGCGCTGATGCCGGGAAACTCCGCGGCCTGCAACCCGTCGATGACGATCGCGGCGGTAGCCGAGCGCGCGTTGGACCGACTGGTTGCCGAGGATGTGGGCACCACCATCTGACCCCGAATCACGAAGAGGGCCACCCGGCCGTCTCCACCGCGGCGCGGTAGGTCTGCTCGAGAAAAGCCCGAAGCATGGCGTCGGGATCGGGTGCCTGCCGGACGAGGTGATACGGCAGTACCCACTCGCCGAGTGCGGAGTCCCACCGGGCCGGTGCCTCGACGGCCGGGTGCGTGTCGTACCCCTCCGGGTGGGGGTACGCGTACGAGTAGAAGACACCCTCCTCGTCGCCGCCCGGCCAGTATCCCGAGCTCGACACCTCGGCGCTGTATGCCTCGTGCATCACCCAGTCGGGGCAGTTGGGGATTCCGCCCGGGTGTGTGGGTGCGGGACGGCCGGAGAAGCGGGTGACCGCGAGATCGAAAGCGCCCCAGAAGAAGTGCGACGGACTCGATTTGCCGCGGAACTCACCCCGGAACCGTGAGAAGACTCGGTCTGCGCTGACCAGCGAGTGCCAGAACGTCGACATCGCCTCCGCGTCGTACGAGCAGTGGGTGGTGTCCTCGGCGAACGGAACGGCATGGGGTAGTTCGACGGGCGTTCCGACAATTCGAACATCGAGACCGAGCTCGCGAAGGTGGCGGGTGTACTCGTCGTGGAAATCGGCCACGGTCCGCGGAGCGAGCGCCATCCGACGGCTCGTACCGTCCGTCAGCTGGAACAGGAGTTCGTGGTTCAGGAAGTCGAACTTGATCTCGAGCCCGCGATCTCCCGCGGGCATGAGCGACGTCGTCAGTCCCGAGCCGTCCACGTACAGCGTCACACCCCACCAATGGTTCACCGCAGGCCCGAGCGCCATGCGGGTCTTTCCGACGATCTGCGTCCACAGGTGAACGGTGTCCCGAGTGTCGATCCAGGAATCGACGGGGAGCGACGGCCATGCCTCGTATCGGTTGGTCATGCGGTCGATCGTCCCCCGGCTCGGCGAAAAATGCACGGCCTATGTGGCGCTGCGCCTGCTGCGGAACGCGTCGACTCCGTTGCGTTCGATCATCGTGGCGGCGGTGCGCCAGGCCGGGCGCGTCGGATCCGGGTCGTCGCCGCGCCCGAGAATGTGGAGTTGGTCGGTGTGCCATTGCAGATCGAGTGCGCCGTCGAGCGCTTTCAGCGCGCGAACTTTCGCCAGCGCGCGAGGGAGCCCGAGGCTGATGCGCGGCGCGTCGAGACGCTCGACGCGCTCGTCCACGAGTTGCCGGCCGGCATCGGGGACGACGGTGGTGGGCCGACCGAGTCCGATCACATCGCAATCGCCCTCTACGACAGCGTGGTTCATCGCCTTCCTGGTGCGGAATCCGCCGGTCACGGCGAGCGGGACGTCGCCGGCCGCCTGCCTGACCTCCCGCGCGTATTCCAGGAAGTAGGCCTCGCGCGCCGCGGTGCTGGCGGCGACCGTCGCACGGCCCATCATGGCGGGTGATTCGTAACTGCCACCGCTGATCTCGATGAGGTCGATACGTTCACCGGCCAGATGTTCGACGGTCTCTCGCGACTCCTCCTCGGTGAACCCGCCGCGTTGGAAATCCGCCGAATTCAGCTTGATGCCGACGGCGAAACCGGGCGACACCGCGGCGCGGATGGCACGTACGACCTCGAGCACGAAACGCATTCTGCCGTCCAGGTTTCCGCCCCAGCGGTCCTCCCGGCGATTGGACAGCGGGGAAAGGAACTGCGAGACGAGATAGCCGTGCGCACCGTGAATTTGGACGCCGTCGAAACCGGCGGCTTCGGCGACCGATGCCGCAGTCGCGAATCTGTCGACGATGTCCAGAATCTCGGACTCGGTCAGCGCCCGAGGAGCAGGCAGTCCGGGAACTCCCGACGCCACCGCCGACGGCGCGACCGGTTTCGCCTTCGTGGCCAGCGGATTCGCTTGACGCCCCGGGTGGTTGAGTTGCATCCAGATGGGCGAGCCGCCGTCCTTCGTGGCCTTGGCCCACGTGGTGAGCCCGTCCAGGTCCCGATCGTCCTCGATGACGACGTTGCCCGGTTCGCCGAGGTGGGTGCGGTCGACCATGACGTTGCCGGTGATCACCAGACCGAACCCGCCCGTTCCCCAGCGGGTGTAGAGGCGTGTCAGCCGGTCGTCCGGCGCGTGACTCGGCGTCCCGAGGCCTTCGCTCAACGCAGCCTTCATCAGGCGATTCGGCAGTACCTGACCGCATGCGAGCGTGAGCGGTGAGCCGAGCCGATGTGGGTCGTCGATCGTCATGACTCTCTCCCGGGGTCTCGCATCTTCTATGCTGGACGACATAGCTTGCCGCCGACATTAAACGTTACCGGCGGTTACGTCAATGGGAGGGTGTGTGGCCAAGAGGTCGACGCGAGACGACATGCTGCGCAGCGCGGCCCAGTTGTTCCGAGAGCGCGGGATCGAAGCGACGTCGCTCTTGGACGTCGTCGAACATGCAGGCGCGCCGCGGGGGTCCATCTACCACCATTTCCCCGGTGGCAAGCCGCAGTTGGTGGAGGAGGCGACGCGCACCGCTGGCGTGCTGATGGGGTCGATGATCTCAGCCGGGCTCGCCGAGCGCGGACCTGTCGCGACGCTGCGGGCGTTGATCTCCGGCTTCCGCGACGAGCTCACGGCAACCGACTTCGCCGCCGGCTGTCCGGTCGCCCCTGCGGCGCTCGACGGGGTCAATGCTCCGGCGGCCGTCGCGGCGGCGGGCGAGAGTTTCGAGTTCTGGGAGGACACGATCGCGGCGGCTCTGTGGCAGCGAGGAGTCGAACGAGAGCGTGCCCGCGGCATGGCGACGATGTCGATCGCCGCCGTCGAGGGGGCGCTTCTCGTCGCGAAAGCCCAGCGCAGCACGCGCGCACTCGACCGTGTCGAGACCGAGACAGTTCGATGGGTGGAGCACTCCCTGCCCGACCATCCATTGCTATAACCCTCGGTTACAGATAACTTCGCGTTATGCACCCCGTCATAATCGGCGCCCGTCGCCGCTATCTAGCCCTCGCCGTGATCTGCGCGGCCGAGCTGTTGGTCGTGCTCGACAACACCGTCGTCAACGTCGCGCTCCCGTCGATGGGTCTCGAGATGCGCGCGAGCATCGGCGGCCTGCAATGGGTCGTCGACGCCTACACCCTCACGTTCGCGGGTCTTCTGCTCGCATTCGGCCACCTCGGCGACCGTTACGGCAGGCGCAGGGTCATGACGGTGGGACTGGCAGGCATCGCCGTCATGTCCATCGGCGGGGCGCTCGCCGCGGACCTCGGTCAAGTCGTCGCGGCCAGGGCAGCGATGGGAGTGTGTGCGGCGGCGGTGTTTCCGGCGACGCTCGCGCTCATCATCAACATGTTCTCCGACGCCCGCGAGCGGGCTCTCGCCATCGCCGCGTGGACCGCGATGGCCGGCTTCGCCATCGCGATCGGGCCCACCGCGGGAGGCTTTCTGCTCGAACACTTCTCGTGGCATTCGGTGTTCTGGATCAATGTGCCGGTCGCGCTCGTCGTACTGCTGGCCGCGTTGGCCTGCGTTCCCGAATCGAAGGCGTCGCACGTCGGGAAGTTCGACCCGCTGGGTATCGCGCTGTCGCTGGTCGGCATCACGTCGCTCGTGTGGGGCATCATCGAGGCCCCGCACCAGGGCTGGCTCTCCACGACGAGTGTGACCGCCTACGTGATCGGGGTCCTGTGCGTCGGCGCGTTCGTGTGGTGGGAGCTGCGGGCGCCGTCGCCGGTTCTCGACATGAGTCTGTTCCGCATTCGGCGATTCTCGTTGCCCGCGTCGGCAATCGCGGTCGCCTACTTCAGCATGTTCGGCTTTCTGTTCATGATCACCCAGTACTTCCAGGGTGTCCGGGAGATGACCCCACTCGAATTCGGTGTCCACTCGCTGCCGTTCGCGGCGTCGATCGGTGTCGGTGCGCCCGTCGCCACGCTGATCGCGAAACGCATCGGTACCACCGCCGTCATCGCGTTCGGCATGGTCGTGATGAGCGCAGGAATGTTCATCGCAGGTCAGGTGAAGGTCGAAACACCGTATGTCGGACCGGTACTGCTCTCCATGGTGCTGATGGGTCTCGGGCTCGCGATCGTGCAGGGTCCCGCGACGGAGTCGATCATGTCGTCGGTGTCGCTCGACGAAGCAGGCGCCGGATCCGCCGTCAACGACACGACCCGAGAAGTCGGGGGCACACTCGGCGTCGCCGTACTCGGGTCCATCGTCGCCTCGATCTACACCGACCGGGTCGCGCCGAGGATCGACGCCATTCCCGACACGGTCATGGAGCCGTACCAGAAGGCGTTCGCCCGTGAAACTGTCGTCAGCGTCCTCGAGATCGTCAAGGCGCCGACCAGTTCGATCTTCGCCACGCAGAAGGCCGACCTGGTGTACGCGATGAAAGCGGCGTCACTCGAGGGGTTTCAGCTCGCGTCGTACGTGACGGTGTCGGCGTCGTTGGCGTGCGCTCTCGCCGTGGCGATCTTTCTGCCGTGGAAACCTGACCGCGGAGAGGGAGTGCTCCTTTCCTGGCGACGGTCGGCCGCATGAGCGCATAATGCACCATGGCCGAGGCGATCGACGAGTACTTCCTGGAGCACGTCGGGGCGCGTTCCAGCAGACGGTCGCTGGGTTCGCTGACGCCGGAACGAGCTCTCGAGCTGTTCGACGCGCAGCTCGGCAGTCGCCATCTCGACCTCGCGGCCCGGTGGCTCCGCTCCGAGAGTAAGGGGTACTACACGATCGGCTCGTCCGGGCACGAGGGCAACGCTGCCGTCGCGGGTGCGCTCGGAGTCACCGATCCTGCACTGCTGCACTATCGTTCGGGCGCATTCTTCCTCGAACGGGCACGACAGGGCGGCGGCAGCGATCCGATCCGAGACGTGTTGCTCGGGCTGGTCGCGGCGGTCGACGAACCGATCTCCGGTGGCAGACACAAGGTGTTCGGCCGCGCCGACCTCGCGGTGATTCCGCAGACGTCGACCATCGCGTCGCACCTGCCGCGTGCCGTCGGAGTCGCGTTCTCGACGGTGCGTGCCCGCAAACTGGGTGTCCCGTGTCCGTGGCCTGGCGACGCGGTGACCGCGTGTAGTTTCGGGGACGCGTCGGCCAACCATTCGACAGCACTGGGTGCTTTCAACACCGCCGTGCACTCGGCGTATCAGGGAGTGCCGTTGCCCATCCTCTTCGTCTGCGAGGACAACGGACTCGGCATCAGCGTGCCGACCCCGGCTGGGTGGATCGCGTCGAACTTCTCGTCCCGGCCTGGACTCGACTACGTCCACGCCGACGGCAGTGACCTCGTCGACACCTACGAGAAATCGATCGCCGCCGTCGATCGTGTTCGACGCAGGCGCCGTCCGGTGTTCCTGCACATCGACACGGTCAGGCTGATGGGGCATGCCGGGTCCGACGTCGAGTCGTCGTACCGCAGTCGACGGGACATCACCGCGGACTACGCGCGAGACCCTGTGTTGCAGACGGCGAGGACGCTGATCGACAGCGGCGTGCTGACCGCGTCCGACGCCGTCGCACTGTACGAGGAGAAGCGTGCGGAGGTGATGGACACGGCCCGTGACGTCGCCGACGCGTCCCAGCTCGCGACGGCCGACGCCGTCATGGCGCCGCTCGCGTACAGGGCTGTCGCATCGTCCGACGCGATCGACCTTCCCGCCGAATCGACTCTCGCGCAGGCGATCAACGCTTCTCTACGACGCATTCTCGACCGGTACCCGCAGGCAGTACTGTTCGGCGAGGACGTCGCACGCAAAGGCGGCGTGTACGGGGTCACGCGTGGGCTGTTGTCCGCGGCGGGTTCGGCCCGGGTGTTCGACACCGTGCTCGACGAGCAATCGATCCTCGGACTGGCCGCGGGCGCGGGGGTGTCCGGGCTCCTGCCGATCGCGGAGATCCAGTACCTCGCGTACCTGCACAATGCTGCCGACCAGATCCGCGGTGAGGCGGCGACGCTGCAGTTCTTCTCGAACGGCCAGTATCGAAACCCCATGATCGTCCGTATCGCCGGATACGGGTACCAGAAGGGTTTCGGCGGTCACTTCCACAACGACAATGCCGTTGCGGCACTGCGGGATATCCCCGGGATCGTCGTAGCGTCACCCGCGCGGGGTGACGACGCCGCAGCCATGCTCGACGCGTGTGCGTCGGCTGCCGTCGAGCAGGGGGCGGTCTGTGTGTTTCTCGAACCCATCGCGCTGTACCACACACGGGACCTCTACGAGGACGGCGACGACGGCTGGCTGTCCGGTGGACGCGTCGAGGCAGCAACGATCGGACGTGCCCGGGTGTACGGCGAGGGTGGGGACCTCACGATCATCACGTTCGGTAATGGGGTTCCGATGAGTCTTCGCGCGGCGCAGCGACTTTCGCAGCAGGGCGTGCATGCTCGCGTCGTCGACATGCGCTGGCTCGCACCGCTTCCGGTGGACGACGTCGTCGCACAGGCGTCGGCGACATCGTGCGTGCTGGTCGTCGACGAGACCAGGCGATCCGGTGGAGTCGGCGAGGGCGTGATCGCCGCGCTCGTCGACGCGGGCTACACGGGGAAGTTGGCCCGCATCGCCAGCGAGAACAGTTTCATCCCGCTCGGCGACGCGGCGCTGCACGTCCTGGTGTCCCAGGATCGGATCGTCGACGCCGCCGTCAGCGTGCTGTCCTGAGCATCGGGAGGTGCATGATGCCGTCCTCGTCGTAATCCGGGCCGGACCGCACGAATCCGAAACCGCCGTACCACGTTTCGAGCTGGACCTGCGCGCCGATGACGATGTCCTGGCCTTCCGCGTGTTCGATCGCGGCGCGCATCAACTGGGCGCTCAGTCCACGTCCACGCGCGTCGACGGCGGTGCACACGCGGCCGATCCGAGTTTCTCCGTCGCGGCGGAGCAACCGCAGTGTCGACAGCACACGTCCGTCGTCCTCGTGCCAGAAGTGCACGGTGTCCGGGTGTTCGTCGGCGCCGTCGAGTTCGGGGTACGCGCAGTTCTGTTCCACGACGAACACGTCGACTCGCAGCTTGCAGAGGGAGTAGACGATGTGTCCGCTGAGGTCCGAGAAAGGTGCGTGGTGGAGCTGACTCATGGTGTCACTCTCGCACACCGGGTTCTTCAGGCCGTGCCCTGGACCTTGTCGACGAACGGCGTGAGCAGCGACGCCATGTCGGCTGCGACGTCGGCCGAATTCGTGGGGGGCATCGAGATGTAGCTGAGGGCGAGCCTGACGACCGCTCGACCCAGCACGTCCGCGTTGTGCTGCGACACGCGCATCCAACTGCGCTGGAACGTCTCCGCAAGCCGAAAAGCCGCGTGCTCGATCAGGATTCCGCTCTCGGTGGTGACGAGTCGCAGCAAGTCCGGCGGTGGGTCGTCGGTGAGCATCGACAGCACCAGCGGGTCCTTCGCGCTGCGACCGAAGAATTCGGTGAACGACACGTACAGGGTTCGGAGACCGTCGCCTTCGTTGGAGTAGACGGCGTCGTCGACCGCGGACACGAACGCGTCCGTCAGGCGCAGTGCGTACCCCTGCGCCAGACCCTTCCTCGTCCCGAACTCCTTGTACAGGGTCTGCCTGCTGATGCCGGCGGCTTTCGCGACGTCGGCCATGTTGACCGTCGACCACGTTCGTTCGAGAAGCAGATCGTGGAGGCTGTCGAGAATGGTGGAACGCATCAGGTTCGTTGCCGCGTTCTTGTACGGGCTGACCGGATGTGTCGTCACAGCGGCCAGTCTAGCGATCATCTTCGCTCCCGTTACGGTCTGCTGATCTCGACCATGAAGAAGTCGGCTTTCGCTGCGCCGCAGTCCGGGCAGCTCCAGTCGTCGGGAATGTCCTCCCAACGAGTGCCCGGTTCGATGCCGTCCTCCGGCCAGCCGAGCTCTTCGTCGTACTCGAATCCGCATTGAATGCACTGGTAGAGCTTGAAATCGGTGTTCATCTCAGCCTGCTTTCTGTTCGAAGTCGATCTTCTCCCGTACCCCACAGTCGGGGCACGGCCAGTCGTCGGGAATCTCGGACCATCCGGTTCCGGCCGGAAAGCCCTCTCGCGGTGCGCCTGTCGTCTCGTCGTACACGTAGGCGCAGACCGGGCATTCGTATTTCGCCATCGTCACGCGTCCGCCCCGTAGCGGGCGAGGATCTTCTCGCGCTTGCTCGGCTGGATGTTCACGGACTCGATGTCGCCGCGATAGTGTTCCAACACCCTGTGATCCATGACCTTGCGCCAGATCGGAGGGAAGTAGGCGAGCGAGATCATGCTCGCGTACCCGCTGGGAAGGTTCGGAGCGCCGTCCATGCTGCGCAGCGTCTGATAGCGCCGGGTGGGATTGGCGTGGTGATCACTGTGTCGCTGAAGGTGATACAGGAAGATGTTGGTGACGATGTGGTCGGAGTTCCAGCTGTGTGCAGGTGCGCAGCGTTCGTATCGACCGGATGCGGTCTTGGCGCGGAGCAGTCCGTAGTGCTCGAGGTAGTTCACCGTCTCGAGCAGCGAGAAGCCGTACACCGCTTGCAGTACCAGGAACGGCAGGATGCCGACGCCGAACACGGCCGTGAGCGTTCCGAAGAGTACGAGTGACATCAGCCAGGCGTTGAGTACGTCGTTACGAATGTTCCACGTGGACTTGCCGAGTCGGTTCATCCGAGTCTTCTCGAGCGCCCAGGACGACTTCAAGCTGCCCCAGACGCTGCGAGGAAGGAACTGCCAGAACGTCTCACCGAAGCGCGCACTCGCCGGGTCCTCGGGCGTCGCGACGCGTACGTGGTGGCCGCGATTGTGTTCGATGTAGAAGTGGCCGTAGAAGGTCTGTGCCAGAGTCACTTTCGACAGCCATCGCTCGAGACTGTCCTTCTTGTGGCCCATTTCGTGCGCGGTGTTGATGCCGACGCCACCCATGACGCCGATGCTGAACGCGAGCCCGATCTTCGAGATCACGCTCAATCCGCCCTCCATGCCGAGCCAGCTCAGGTTGTCGGCCGTCCAGAGGTAGCACGCGACGACCAGGCTGGTGAGCTGGAACGGAATGTAGACGTACGTGCAGTAGCGGTAGTACTTGTCGTTCTCCAGTTGCTCCATCACGTCGTCGGGCGGGTTCTGCCCGTCGGGGCCGAAGAACAGGTCGAGTACCGGAAGGAGTCCGTAGACGAGGATCGGGCCGATCCACCAGAAGACCGGTGACACGGCGGTCCAGCCGAGCCCGTTGAACGCCCAGACCAAGGCGACCGCCATGAGGACTGCCGTGGGCGGAACGAGGCCCATGAGCCACAGGTAGCGCTTCTTGTCGTGCCATTCCTCTACCGGGGCTTCCGGCTGTGGGCTCGTGTGAGTCGCCATGACGAGAGTCCTCCTCGGACCATCCGTTGAGTGGTGTGAGTCACTGCAAGGATGACAATACTCCGAAATTGTCCACTGTCTAGACAAAAACTTAAATTTGTCCACGGGTGAAACGACTCGTGCGCGGCAATGTACAGCCCGCTGTACATTGCCGCGCACGTGTGCCGGAGGCGCCTAGAAGTCGGCTTTCGCCCGAGCGCGTACCTTGCCCACGATCGTGAAGACGATCGCGATGGCCATCAACGAGTAAAGGACGATGGTGATCGCACTGCTGACGAGAACGGTCGGATCGCCTTCGCTGACGGCGAGTGCGCGGCGTAGCGAGTCCTCGGCGAGCGGGCCGAGGATGACGGCGATCATCACCGGCGCGAGGGGGATGCCGTAGCGACGCATCATGAACCCGAGAACGCCGAGTCCGAGCATGAACATCAGATCCACTATCGACGCGCTCGTCGCGTAGACGCCGAGGGCGGCGAACACGGAGATGCCCGCGTACAGGTAGTTCTTCGGGATCTTCAGCAGCTTCGCCCACAGCGGCGCGAACGGCAGGTTGAGGATCAACAGCACGACCATCGCGACGAACAGGCTGGCCAGTAGTGCCCAGACGATCTCACCGCTACGGTCGAACAACAGTGGTCCTGGCTGCATTCCGTACTGCTGAAATGCGGCGAGAAGGATCGCAGCGGTTGCCGACGTCGGCAGGCCGAGCGCGAGTAGTGCACCCATCGCGGTACCGGCGGTGGCGTTGCCCGCGGCTTCCGGGCCGGCGACACCCTTGATCGCGCCTTTACCGAACATCGGATTCTTACGGCGGCGGTCGAGTCGACGCTCGGTACCGTAGGCGAGGAAGCTCGGAACCTCGGCCCCACCCGCCGGAATCACGCCGAACGGGACGCCGAATGCCGTGCCGCGCAACCAGGCAGGCATCGCCTCACGAAACTCGGAGCGGCTCAGGAACGGGCGCCCGCCGGACGGGATCAACGAGTTGTCCTCCGGTCGACCGATCTTGGAAGCGACGTGGATGACTTCACCGAGTGCCAGCATCGCGACGGTGATGACGACGATGTGAATGCCGTCGAACATCGCGGGTACCTCGAACGTGAATCGCGATGCCCCGGAGGGGCCGTCGATACCGATGACGGCCAGTGTGAGGCCGATCAACAGGGCCGTCAGACCCTTCAGCGCAGAGTCGGACACGACGGCCGATGTCGCGATGAAGGCGAACACCGCAAGCGCGAAGTACTCGGCAGGACCGAAATTCGTCGCGAGCGATGCGAGCGTCGGAGCGAAGAACACAACGAGCGTGGTCGCGACGATTCCGCCGATGAACGCGCCGATCGCCGACGTCGCCAATGCCTGCGGGGCCCGACCGCTCTTGGCCATGCGATGGCCTTCGAAGGTGCCTGCAATGGCCGTCGAGTTACCGGGGGTGTTCATCAGAATGCCGGCGATCGAGTCGCCGAAGAGTCCACCGAAGTAGACACCGGCGAACATGATCAACGCTGCGGTGGGATCGAGGGTGAACGTGACCGGAAGGAGAAGTGCGACGGCCATGGCAGAGCCAAGGCCGGGCAGCACACCGACGGCGGTGCCGAGAACGGCTCCCACGAGAACCCAGACGAGGTTCATCGGCGTCAGCGCCGTACCGAACCCGTCGAGGAGATTGCTCAACGAATCCATCAGAAGATCAGCTCCATCAGAACACCTGGGCCAGTAGGCCGCCGGGCAAGGTCAGGCCGAGACCGGCCGAGAAGGCAATTTGAACCGCGGAGGACACCAGCAGGGCAATTGCTCCGTCGAACACATAACGGCGAGAACCCAATCCGATGGAGACACCCCAGAAGAGCAGCGCCCCCGCGAGAACCCAGCCGAGCGGGTCGAGCAGGGCGATGAACAGGGCGACCGACCCGACCGTGATTCCGAGGGTGCGCCAATTGCTCACCGGGCCCGACACCGGGCGCCCGTCGTCGTCGACACCACGCTCGACCACCTCGGGACGTAGCAGAATCTGCAGTGCGACCAGCGCGGCGACCACGAAACATCCACCCGCCACGATCGCCGGAAAGACCTGTGGCCCCGGTGACGTGGCCGTGGGGGGAACCTCCATCGTCACCGTGCCGTAGACGAGGAACAGCCCGAGTGCGACGAGCAGCGCGGGGACGACCAGTCCGCTCCGGCCGGTCCAGAAACTGCGTCGGGCGTCCGTGGTGGTTTCGACGGCGGTCATACCAACCCCAATTCTCGGAGGATGTCGGTGATGCGAGTCTGCTCGACCTCGAGGAACTCGCCGAACTCGTCTCCGGTCTGGAACGATTCCTTCCACCTGTTGCGCGCGACCGCGGTCATCCACTGTTCGGTCTCGTGCATCTCGGTGGCGATGTCGACGAGCGTGTCACGGTCCTCGTCCGAAATGCCGGGCGGCGCAACGATTCCACGCCAGTTCACGAGGTCCACGTCGTATCCGAGTTCGACGAAGGTGTCGACGTCGATACCCTCCACGGGCTCGGGAGCGGCGACGGCGAGCGCGCGGACGTTTCCGGCCTCGATCTGGTCGCGGAAATCGTTGTATCCGCTGACTGCGACGCCGACGGTGTTGGACAGGAGGGACGTGAGTACTTCGCCGCCACCGGAGTAGGCGATGTAGTTGATCGCCGCAGGGTCGATGTCCGCTTCCTGCGCGAGTTGGCCGGCGACGATGTGGTCGATGCCGCCGAGCGAACCGCCGCCGATGGGGAGTCCGCCCGGATTGGCGCGCCACGCCGCGATCATGTCGTCGATGGTCTGGTACGGCGAATCCTTGGGGACGACGAAGACCTCGAAGTCCTCCGCGAACTTCGCGATCGGCACGGTATCGGCCAACGTCGTGTCGGAGTTGTTGATAGCGATACCGCCGAGCATCACGGTGCCGGTCACCATGACAGTGGTCGACTGACCGCGGAGACCTTCGAGTTGGCTCAGGCCGATCGTGCCACCGGCACCGGGGACGTTCACCACCTGCGCGTTGTTGACGATGCCGTCGCTCCGGAGTGCCTGCTGCGCCTCACGGGCGACCAGATCCCAGCCTCCACCTGCGGCAGCAGGAGCGATCAACGTCAGTTTTGCTCGTGCGTCCGAACCGGTGCCGCTGCGGGCCGCATCGATTCCGGCGACTGTCACCGCCGCTGCGACGGCAACTGCAAGTAGAGACTTGGACAGAGTGGGCGAGAACCCCGCGAGTGATTTTCTGGTCACTCCGCGGGCTCCGCTCCTGGAGAGCCTTTCGTGTGATGTGTCACAGCGACACAGTAGATACGCTTTGTCCGAATAGTCCAATCAGCAACAACTCGGGAAGCGGAGACAACATGGCGGTAGCTGTAGTGGCAAGCGATTCACCCGAGGGCCGCGAGGCGCTCGTCCGTGCAGTCGAGGAAGCAACACTCAGAGGCGAGGAACTCGTCGTCCTGGCCGTCGTCGATTCCAACACCGTGTCCGAAGAAGACAGGGAGGCAACGACTCTCGCGACGAAACAGATCCTCGAATCGCGCGGACTCGCGGACGCGACATTGTCCGTGCGCGTCGAACCCGATGCGGGCGATCCGGCAGGTGCGATCGTGGATCTCGTCGCCGACGTCGGCGCGTCGCTGCTGGTGATCGGGTCTCGGCGACGCTCGGCCGTCGGGAAGTTCCTGATGGGCAGCACGGTGCAGCGTGTCCTCCTCGACAGCCCTGTGCCCGTTCTCGTCGTGAAATCTCCCGACGGCGTCGGCACCCGCTAGAATCGGACATCACCGCCGAAACCCCCACAAACAGAGGATTCATGGACAGCGATAAACCCGGGCCGGACACGGCCCCACGCACTATGTCGACTAGTTGCGAGGCGGTGTCCGGCGAATGAGTGTGATTCTCACTCTCTTGCTCGGCGTCCTCGTCGTCTTCCTGATCACCGTCGCCACGGGTTACTTCGTGGCTCAGGAATTCGCATACATGACCGTGGACCGCTCCCGGCTGAAGGCTCGCGCCGAGGCCGGCGACGCAGGTGCCCGTCGCACATTGCAAGTCACCAAACGCACGTCGTTCATGCTGTCGGGTGCCCAGTTGGGCATCACCGTGACCGGCCTGCTGGTCGGTTACGTGGCCGAACCACTCATCGGGCAGTCGCTCGGAACCATGTTCGGCGGGATCGGAATTCCGACGGCCGTCGGCGTGGGTATCGGTGCGGTCGCAGCGCTGCTCTTCTCCACGTTCGTGCAGATGCTGTTCGGTGAACTGTTCCCGAAGAACTTCGCCATCGCGCGCCCCGAACCTGTCGCCAGGTGGTTGTCGTTGTCGACGACCGTCTACCTGAAGCTGTTCGGTTGGCTCATCACGATCTTCGATCACGCGTCGAATCTGCTTCTCCGCTCGCTCAAGATCGAGCCGGTGCACGACGTCGAACATTCGGCGACGCCGCGCGACCTCGAGCACATCGTCGCCGAGTCCAAGGATTCGGGCGATCTGCCCGACGAGCTGTCCGATCTGCTCGATCGGATTCTCGACTTCCCGACGCGCACCGTGGAACATGCGATGATTCCGCGCTCGCGTGCGGCGACGGTGCGTGCCACCGATTCGCTCGCCGAGGTGAAAACGCTGATGGGGCAGGAGCATTCGCGTTACCCCGTCCTCGACGAGGACGACGGCATCCTCGGTGTCGTACACCTGCAGGACATCCTGGCGGTCACCGATCGTCCCGAGGCGGAGATCGCCGAGTTCGTGCGTCCCGCGCTGATCCTTCCGGAGACACAGGCGCTGCCGAACGCGGTCGTCGAACTCCGCACGTCGAAGAACCAACTTGCCTGTGTCATCGACGAATACGGCGGTCTCACCGGCGTCATCACCATCGAGGATCTCGCCGAGGAACTCGTCGGAGAGATCACCGACGAGCACGACGAGGACGAGATCGACACGACGCCCGTCGCGGGTGAGGACGGCACGTGGACGATGGCGGGCGAGATCCACATCGACGAGGTCGAGCGGTCCATCGACCACGACCTGCCTGCCGGTGACTACGAGACCATCGCCGGATTCGTCATCGCGCACCACGGTTCGCTGCCCGACGTCGGGACGCGAATCGAAGTCGATCTGCCCGCCGAATCGGAGGATCTGATCGCCGACGACGACGAGATCCCGGAGAGGTTCGTGTCGGTCGAGGTGCTCGAGATCGACAACTACGTACCGTCGTCCGTGCGACTCGAACTCGGACAACGGGAACGCACCGACGCCGACGACCGCACGGACAGAACAGAAATGGACAACCACCGATGAGCAATCCCTGGGTCGTTCTCGCGGTCACCGTCGGGCTCATCGCGGCCAGTGCGTTCTTCGTCGCCGTCGAGTTCGCGTTGCTCGCGGCGAAGCGTCACCGTCTCGAGGACGCGGCTCCGAACAGCAGATCCGCGCGTGCCGCACTGCGCAGTGCGAGTGAGTTGACGGTTCTTCTCGCCGGCTCGCAGCTCGGAATCACGTTGTGCACGTTGGCACTCGGCGCGACGACGAAGCCCGCAGTCCACTACGCGCTGACACCGCTGTTCGAATCGTGGGGCGTCCCGTACTGGGTCGCGGACGTTGCAGGGTTCGTGCTGGCGTTGATCATCGTGACGTTCCTGCACCTGGTCGTCGGCGAGATGGCGCCGAAGTCGTGGGCCATCGCGCACCCGGAGAAGTCCGCCACGATGCTGGCGATCCCGATGCGTGGGTTCATGTTCCTGACCAGGCCCGTCATCGTTGCGATGAACGAGATGGCGAACTGGCTGCTTCGACGCGTCGGCGTCGAGCCGTCCGGTCAGGTGGCGTCGGGTCAGAATCCCGACGACCTGCGCCAGCTCGTCGAACACTCGGTCAACGTCGGTGCACTCGACGCCAGCTACTCCGTCCAGATCGCGGGAGCACTGGAGCTGCAGAACCTGGTGGTCGGAGATCTTCTTCGCACGCACGGGGTTCCGATCTCGGTCGAATCCACCGCGACGCTCGACGACGTTCGAGCAGCCTCGCGGGAGTCGGGCCACCTACGCATCCTGGTGCGTGACGGGGAAACCGTCAGTGGCGTCGTCCATGTGCGCGACACGCTCGCCGACGACGTCGGCCTGGCGGACGTGACGCGTCCGGTGTTCACGCTCGCGGTCGATACACCCGTCTACGTCGCGCTCGCGTCGATGCGCGAGACGAGCAGCCACCTCGCACTCGTCGTCGACGGTGACCGCACGGTCGGGGTGGTCACGCTCTCGGACGTGCTGTCGAGACTGCTGCCGACACCTGCACTGGCCTAGCCGAAGCCCGGACGAACAGGGCCCGGACAACAGGGGCCGAACACGAACGCGCGAGGGTCGCACCGAAACGTTTCGGTGCGACCCTCGCGTCGGCCGTGCTATCGGTGCGTCAGAAGGGATTGACGACGAGCAACGTTGCCCAGTACGTCGCCGCGTCGGATCCGAGGTGGGGGAGAAGCGCGTCGTACAGCAGGTAGGACATCATCGAAGCTCATTACTCCTGTGGTCATGGCCGACGGACGATGCCGCCGAAAGGGGTGTGTCCGAATCATGTTCCACCAGAACGGTCGGAAAGGTCAACGGTGTCCGCCGAATCCGGACGCCGAGCCAGTTTCCAGAGGATGGGCGCGGCGAGGTGCAGGACGTCCCGCTCGAGTCCCGTCAGCTCTTCGTTCATCGCGTCGGCGAGCCAGCGGTCGCGCTGCTGACGATCGGCGGCGACGAGTTCGGTGCCCTTGTCGGTGATGCGGATCAGCAGACGGCGTCGGTCACCCGGGTCCGGCGTGCGGGTGACCAGGTCCTCGGCTTCCAGAGCGTTGAGGTTGCTCGTCAACGACTGAATGCGGACTCCCTGCAGAGCCGCGAGGTCGACGGGGGCGCTCGACCCACCACTGCGTTCGACGTCGCCGAGGATCTGCATCTGACTCGGTGTCAGATAGTGCTTCGGGCGTTGCCTGCGCAACCGCCGTGTCAATGCGAGCATCGCCTCCCGTAGCTCCGTTGCGCTCATGAATAACCCTCCCCGGCACACCTGTTAGTACGTGCAACAGTATCTTTGTAGGCCTGTTTCGTCTGGTTTGACGCTTCGATTGATAAGCGTAGTCTTACCGTGTGCGAAAACCCATGTTCCGTTGGCTTGCTCTTCTGGCTGTGACGAGCGTGGTGTGGGCGGTCATGGCAGCCCTGGGACTGTCTGCCGCGGCGTTGTTCGCATCTCTCGTCGTCGCTGCCGTCTTCGCGGTGCGCGGCGCCGGTCCCGACCGTCTTCCGAGACCGGCGGGCATGCTCGCGCAGGGCATTCTGGCCGTGAGTGTCGGACTGATGGTCGACACCGAGACGTTGTCGGCTCTCGGTTCGAGTTGGTTGCCCGCGCTCGGTGTGTGCATCGCAACCCTCGTCGTCAGCGTGGCGGCGGGAATGCTCCTCGCGTTCCATCGCGACGTCGATGCTCTGACCGGTGCTCTGTCGATGATCGCCGGAGGAGCGCAGGGGCTCGTCGCAGTCTCTCGTGAACTCGGCGGCGACGAGCGCATGGTCGCCGTGGTCCAGTACATGCGTGTGGGACTGATCATCGTGACGATGCCGTTGGTCGCGACGCTCGTCTTCGGTGCGGGTACCAGCGGCGCAGCGTCGACCGGCTCCGGCGAAACCCCGTGGTACGTGGACCTTCTCGTCGTTGCCGGTGCCATCGTCGTCGGGATCGTCGTCGCACGGCTGATTCGGCTGCCCGCGCCCGCGACGCTCGGACCGCTCGCGGTGTCGATGGGTATGGAGCTCTCAGGGTGGATCGACGGGGTCACCGCTCCGACGGTTCTGCTCCCGATCGCGTTCGTTCTCATCGGATGGCAGGCAGGGCTCGCTTTCACTCGGGACAGCGTGCGGGCCGTCGGACGGGTGATGCCGTGGGCTGTGGCGCTCATTCTCGTGGTCGGCGGAGTGTGTGCCCTGCTCGGCTTGCTGTTGTCCCACGTCGCCGGAATCTCGCTGTTGGAGGGATATCTCGCGACGACGCCCGGCGGTCTGTCGGCGGTGCTGGCCGTCTCCGCAGCGAGCGGCGCGAACGTCACCTTCGTCGCGGCCGTACAGGTGGTCCGGCTCGTGATCATGCTCTTCGCGGCGCCGTTCGGCGCCAAGGTGTTTCTCGCGCTCCGCGCGCGACGGTCGCGAAACGCGGAGCGCGAGAACGCATCCGTCAGCTGACGGTCAGCCGATGCAGCCCTGCAATGTGGTGAAGCTTCCCGCGATGCCGGGGCCGTTGCAGACCGCGCCCGTCGGTGTCAGTGTCACGACGGAACCGGGGCCTGCGATGGCGATGGACAGACCGGGTCCGATGGCCTCGTTGGTGGCGACGCTGCCAGGACCGAACGAGATCGCGGCGGGACCCGCGCCGAACGTCGCGTCGGACACCGCGGTTCCCCCGCCGAACCCGAGCGCCAGGGCGGCGGCGTTGCTCAGCGCGGTCGCCGATCCCCAGCCTTCGAATCCATAGCCCGCGGCGGCGCTGGTCGCATCGGCAGTGCTGTCGCACTGGGACGCCCCCGCGAGGCCGGTTTCGGCGGCGCCTGAAGGTGCAGTCGTGCATTCGACGGGCGCTGCGGATGCGGTGCCCGGTAGCAGTGCCGCGCAGGCAAGAGCGATTCCGAGGGATGCAGCACCGCCGAGCGCGCGAGTGATCGTCGTGTTACGTGCGAGAGACATGAGGACGCCTTCCGAGTGGTGGTCGAGCCGGTCGGAGGCGCTCGCGCTGGGACGAAACGCTGTGACGCCTCTTACATCACGCTTCCCGTTGCACGACACGACAACACATCCGCCATCGTAACGGTCGAGTCTCGGAACGATGTCGGTTCGGTAACTTGGACTTGCGCGGCATATCATCAAGCGATGACATCGACCGATGACACGCTGCCGACCGCGGTGAGACGCGGGCTCGTTCCGGTACTGGTGTCGATCTGCACGGTCGTCGCCGTCGTGAGCAGTGTGGGTGCCCCATTGATTCCGACCGTTGCATCCACGTACGGGGTGTCGTTCACCAGCGCGCAGTGGTCGCTGACCATCGCGATGCTCACCGGCGCCGTCACCGTCCCGATCCTCGGCAGACTCGGCGACGGACCCCACCGCAAGCAGGCGGTGGTCGGGTCACTTGCGGTCGTCGCGCTCGGGTGTGTGCTCGCCGCGATGCCGGGCAACTTCGCGATGCTGATCGTCGGACGAGCACTTCAGGGCATCGGCCTCGGGCTGATGCCGCTGGCGATGGCGGTCGCTCGCGATCATCTCGCACCTGCGCGTGCTCGGTCGTGCGTCGCGGCGCTGTCGGTCACCGCGGTCGCCGGGATCGGACTCGGCTACCCGCTCACCGGAGTAATCGCCCACTACTGGGGATTCCACGCGTGCTTCGTCGTCGCCGCGATCGCGACGTCGGCTGTGCTTCTCGCGTCGGTGTTCGTCGTGCCGACCAGCGGCCACCTGAAGCGGCGTCCACTCGACGTCCTCGGAGCGGTTCTGCTCGGTGCGGGCCTGACGGCGTTGCTCCTCGCGCTCAGTACCGGCGGTACCTGGGGGTGGACGTCGTGGCCCTCGGCGATCTGCGTCGTGATCGGCGTCGTCGTCCTGCCGCTGTGGGCACGTCACGAGGTGCACTGTGCGTTCCCGCTCGTACAGCTGTCGTTGCTGCGCAACAGATCCGTCCTGACCGCCGACGTCACCGGGCTGCTGGCGGGCATAGGCATGTTCGTGCTGTCCTCCACGGTCATTCGACTGGTGCAGACGCCCGAGGACACCGGATACGGACTCGGTCGTTCCGCGATGGTCGCGGGCCTCGTCCTCGTCCCGTTCTCGCTGGCGAGCGTCGTCGCCAACCGGCTTCTACCGAGTGCGAGTCGGTGGGTGCCGCGCACCCTGGTGATGCCGCTCGGGGCCGTGGCATTCGTCGTCGCGCTGGTCCTGTTGGCGGTCGGGCGTTCGGAGTTGTGGGTCGTGTTCGCCGTGATGGGTATCGCGGGTCTCGGTGTCGGCTTGACGTTCGCGGCGATGCCCGCGCTGATCGTCAGCGCGGTGCCGTCGCACGAGACCGGGAGTGCCCTCGGCGTCAACCAGGTCACGCGCACCGTCGGCGGCGCCGTCGGAAGTGCGCTCAGCGCAACCATTCTCGCCGCCTACACCCTGCCCGGCGCGGTGTACCCGACGGATGACGGATATTCGGCGACGGCCACCGCAGGCATCGTTCTGTGGATCGTGACGGGCCTGCTGGCGCTGGGCTTGCCGTATGCGCGACGTCGGGTGTCGAAGTCGCTGGTGGACGAGAGCGTGGAGTCGGCGGTGTCGGGCGGCTTCGCGTACGACGTGGATTCGCGGAGAACGCATTCGGTGGGAGAGAGATGACACGCAGTCGAGATTCCACCCGGACCCGTCGAGACCTTCTCGCCGCCGCCACGGAATTGTTCGGAACCCGCGGATACGAGCGCACGACGATTCGAGAGATCGGCGAACGCGCAGGTGCCGACCCCGCGCTGATCGCTCGCTACTTCGGCAACAAGGCCGCGCTGTACATCGCGACGCTGCCCGCGGACAACGACGAGGTCGCAGAGCTCGGTGACATCAGCGAGCCGCGTCGGATCGACGACGCACTGAGGCGAATTCACGACGTCGGACCGAGCCCTGTCCTGCATGCGGTCATGCGCGCCCACGACGATCCCGCGGTGCAGGCTGCCGCGTCGGAACGCGTCGACCAGCGTCTGACGGCCGGGGTTCGGGCACGCATGACCGCCGAGGGGCTCGACAACCCTCGCCTTCGAGCGCAGCTGGCCGTCGCCGCCCTGGCAGGCATCGCGATGGGTCGGTCGTCGGGGACTCTCGACGCGTTGGCCGAGGCGGACCACGACGAGGTCGTCGCACTCACGGCGGCAGTGCTCGGCGCCCTGCTACAGCCCTGACGGTAGGGCGAGCCGACCTGCGACGGCGACGGCCAGTGTCAGCACGGCCGCGGTGAGCAACGCCAGACCGGGATGCACGAGTAGCAACAACGCGCCGACGACGGCACCGACGAAGATCGCCGTTATGGCACCGACGCGGCGGTCGGCGAGTCGGGCCCACCACGATTCGGCGTTCGGGACCGTCAACGACTCGCTGGCGAACGACGTGAGCGTCGACGTCACGACGACCGTGGTCATGTCCTTGACCGCGACGGCGCGGGCGACCGTGGCTTGAAGGCCCATCGCCAGCGCTGCGGCCGCCGCGATTCCGATCCGAGTTCGACCGTCGTCGGTGTCGAGCAGGAACAGCGCTACCGCGGCGGCCCCGAGCACGAGACCACCGGCTGTGACGAGCGCTGTGGTGCGGCGGTTCCAGCGTCCCGCAGCGCCACGCAGAGCGAATCCCGCCGCGACCGCGCCGCCGGTGAACGACACCAGCGCGATGACGGGACTCAGTACCGGAAGGTCGTCACCGCCCGCGACGCCCATACCGAGGACGACGACGTTGCCGGTCATGTTGCCGACGAAAGTGCGGTCGAGGGCGAGGAATCCCACCGCGTCGGCAATTCCGGTCGTGAACGTCAGCGCCGTCATCAACGCGATGGCTCTGTGCTCGAGCGACATGGTCAGGCCACGTCGAACTCGGCCGTGGTTCCGGTGAACGGCGTGAGTCGGCCGTCCGCCGACCGGGCGTCACCGAAATAGACGACGCGATAGCGCCCGGCCTGCTGCGAGCGCGGAATGTCCCATGTGACAGTCGTTTCCGTGATCGGGCCGACGTTGTCGAAGTAGATCTTCGTGTACCAGTCGCCGTCGTCGAAAACCCGTGTCCACCCGGTGTCGTCGGCCCGCTCGATCGCGAGGTACGTGTCGTCGCGTCGCAGATTCGAGTTGGGATTGGCGCCCGAGAATCGCACCGACACCTGTTGGCCCGCCGCATAGCGTGCGGCCGGCTCGGTGAGCACGTCACCGAAAGACCGTCCAGGACTGGGCAGGTCGACGAATGGGTTTCCGGTGGGTGCGCTCGGAACGAGCCCGGTCAGGTCGCGTTGTGCCGTGCCGCTGTCGACGGGACGGCCGTCGCGCATGGCCGACGCCAGTTCGACCGCGATCTGCATCGTCGCGGGAAGCTGCCATCGTCCGAAAACCGTTGCGCCGCCCTCGTAGTCCTGCTGGTCGTATTCTTCCGGCGTCGTCAGATAATGCCCGTATCCGTTCGTGTATCCCTGGACGACGACGAGTTCGCGATCGACGGCCAGTGCGTCGGCGAGGGCCGTTCTCAGTCTGGATCCGGCGACGATCGTCGGTTCGAACGGACACGTGAACAGGTGAAAGCTTCCCAGGCGTGCCAGGTGGAACGGGAGGATCTGTTGCACGATTCCGGGGATCAACCCGACGGGAAGCACGACGTCCTTCGGTGCCTGGGCGTCGCGCAGCCACTGCGGGAGCAGCACCGAACCGAGCGCTGCCAGTGCAGGATTGCCACCCCGTTCGCCCTCCTGGAGTCCGAGCGCCGGAATGCCACCACCGTCCTCCTGGCTCGATGCGGCGAACGCGGCACCCAGCGAGGCCGGGCTGGTCGTGTGGGTCTGTCCGTCGCCGGTGAATTCCGGGCGGACGGTGTACTGGGAGAAATCGACGTACACCCACCGAACGTCGACACCCGAATCGAGCTGTGGCGCAGTCGTTTCGGCGAGCACCTGCGACGTCTCGAACTGCCGGAGGCCGATGATGCGAGTGTTCTCGAACTCGTCGGTCGTCGGACCCGTGCCGGGTTGCCCCTCGAGGTTGGGCGTGATGTCGCCGGGCGTGCTCTGGCAGAACGCCGCGACGAAGCTCGGGTTTCGGTAATCGACTCGTTCCACCTCACGTTCCCAGTGCCACGCCGCGTAGCCCTTGTTGTCGGTGCTGACCAGCAGGTTGGTCGCCTTCATCGAGGTGCCGTGTGTCGCGAACCAATTGACGACGCCGACCAGTTCACCGCCCCGAGTCACCTGCAGATTGACCGAGCGTGGATCGATCCGGTCCGAGAACCGGTCGCGGTCGGGATTGCGGTCGAACGCCATCGGAGACCGATTGACGCCTGCGTCGTCGAGCGAACCCGACGCGATCGACACGTGGCTGGGTTGTACGTCGTCGTGCGCACGCACGATCGCGTCGACGATGCCGGCGACGTTGGATTCGAACGTCGCCGGTCTGAAACCGAGAGTGGTGATGTCGACCAGGAGGTGACCGTCCGTGCCGCCGGGGGCGCCGTGGGTATGCGTCGCCGACAGCAGGACGTTGCCGCGGTGATAGGTCTCGCCGTAACGCATCGCCAGGCGGCGCAGGACCTCCTCGAAGATGCTCTCGAACATCAACCCGAGCTCGCACGTCACGTGGGCGAGCCGCCCGCCGGATGCGGCGTCGACGAAGACGAACGCGCGGGCGCGCTGGCGCAGATGCAGTCCGGCAGAGGATTGTTCGAGGACGGCGTATCCGTTCATGCCTGCACCGAGGGGCTCACCGGTGATGTCGCCGACGCCGCGGCCGACATCCAGACCCGACGGCGTCGCCCACGCGCGAGAAGAGCCCAGTGCGACTGTCCCGAGCGCCGTCGCACCCGTCGCGGCGAGGAAGGACCTTCTCCGAATTCCTGACACGGCAGCACGCTAGCAGTGCGCGGCGGATTCTAGGCCGGCTTTGCGTCGTGACGCTCCCGCGCGGCCACGACGTCGGGCAACGAGGATTCGACGAGTTCGATGAGGCTCGTCAGATGCGTCGCGACCTCGCGGCCCAGCGGCGTCAGGCTGTACTCGACCTTGGGGGGAATGGACTCGAGAACAGTCCGCACGACCATGCCGTCGCGTTCGAGGGTCTGCAGTGTCTGCGACAGCATGCGTTCGCTGACACCGTCCACGCGGCGACGCAACGCATTGAAGCGATAGTCACCCTCCGCGAGGGCGGCGAGGGCGAGGATGCCCCATCTGCTCGTCGCGTTCTGCAGCGCTTCGCGCGACGAGCAGTTGCGCGCGAAGACGTCGGCCTCGAAATTGCCGTCCGATCCCTCGCTCATGATGTGCATGCTAGCGCATGCGATCACGGCAGTGCTTACCTCAAGGGTTGCACCGCACGAAAAGTAAGCGCATAGTGGCGGTCGACCGCGAACCACCGACGAAGGAACAGCCATGACCATTGCAGTAACCGGCGCCACCGGACACCTCGGAGCACTCGTCGTCGAGGAGCTTCTGGGCCGCGGAGTGGACGCGAGCGACGTCGTCGCCGTTGTGCGTGACGCAGCGAAAGCGCAGGGGCTCGCCGATCGCGGCGTCCAGGTCCGCGTCGCGGATTACACCGACGCCGACGCGCTGAAGGCGGCGCTGACCGGCGTCGACAAGCTTCTTCTCGTCTCGGGATCCGACGTCGGACAGCGGGTTCCCCAGCACGCCAACGTGATCGATGCCGCGGAAGCGGCCGGCGTCTCGCTGATCGCGTACACGAGCATCTTGAAGGCCGATACGTCCGGCGTCAGCCTCGCTGCCGAGCACCTCGCGACCGAGAAGCTGCTCGCCGACTCGTCCGTGCCTGCGGCGATTCTGCGCAACGGCTGGTACTGGGAGAACTACGCCGCGTCGCTGCAGCAGACCATCGAGAACGGCGCGTTGCTCGGGTCGGCGGGGAACGGCAGGATCGCCGCGGCCGCGCGCGCCGACTACGCGTCCGCCGCTGCCACCGTGTTGCTGTCGGAGAACCAGGGCGGCAGGATCTACGAGCTCGGTGGCGACGAGCGACTGACCTACGCCGAGCTGGCCGACGTCATCTCGACGATCGCCGGAAAGCCCATCGCGTACCACGACGTCACCGAGGCCGAGTACAAGCAGATTCTGCTCGGCGCCGGCCTGCCGGAGTTCGTCGCGGAGATGCTGCCGAGCGCCGACGCGGGCATCGCGCGCGGTGAGCTCGACACCGAGTCGGGTGACCTGCAGAAGCTGATCGGACGGTCCTCGACACCGGTCGCGACCGTCCTCGGCTGACGCGTCAGTTCAAGTGCTGGCGGTCACCGATCTCGATGGTGACCGCCGTGATCACGACGCCGATCAGAACCCCGATGAGTGTGTCCGCGACGCGGTCGACGGCAACCGTCGGCGACAGGTGACCGGCAAGTCCGGTCATCATCAGGGCCATCGGGGTGATCGCCAGCGACGTGAGTGCGTAGTTCCTCATCACCAACATTTCGGCGGCGATCTGGCAGACGACGATCGCAACCGTCGTCTGCCAGTAGCCGAGCGACAGCGCGATCAGTCCGGCCGCGATCACTGCACCGCCCACGTTGCCCAGCAGACGTTGGATTCCGCGTTGGACCGTCGTGTGGAACGTGATGCCCTGCATCGCCGCCAGTGCACCCATCGTGGCCCACAGCGGGTGATCGAACCCGAACGCCTGGGCGCACCAGCCCGCGAGCGCGGCCGCCGCCGCGATGCGGACGGCATTGAGCAGCAACGACTTCGAGGCCAGGCGCGCGAGTCCCGTCGAGAAGAAGTTGGTCGGCCGCGCCGACAGTTGGGCAGCACGTACCGGCAACGCGTCGTGACGCCGCATCCTGCGCAGTGCACGCTCGTGCGCGAGAACCTCCTGGGCATGAGTTGCCTCGTCGCCACGGGCCCAGGCGTCGAGAAGTGCTTCGGCGTCGTCGAGCAGGGTCACGAGACCGAGGCTGTGTACGTGGCCGCTGCTGCGGCGAGGACTGAGCGCGACGACGGTTCGCGCGCGGGCGATCGCGGCGCGTGCGACCGGTTCGTTGCGGCTGTCGACCGCGGCGAGTGCGCGGGCCACCGCCAGCTGGGCGGGCCCGACGGGGTGGAGCAGGGCGGGCAGCATCGCAGCGACCCAGCCGACGACGGCGCCGACGAGAACGGCTGCGAACACCGCCTCTACGTCCGGCGCCGTGTGACCGAAGCCGACGCCCGCCGTCGCGGCGAAGATGAGGATGACGGGCCCGGGGCCGGCGATCTCGAACGCCGCCAGCAGCAGCGCCGCGACTCCGGACGCGATGGAAATCGCCCACACCTGAGCGGCGAACGACGTCGAGACGCCCAGGACGGCGCCGAACGTCGCGTACAGAACGATCAGTCCACCGACGAGCGCGAGTTTCCCTGCGCGGCGCGGGTACGGCTCGTACCGACCGAACGCCGAGACGAGAGCGCCCAGTGCGGCGAAGCCCGCGAACTCCGGGTGGCCGAGCAGTTTGCCCGCGACCAGGACGACGGCGACAGCGAGACCCACGCGCACGGCCGGGGCGACCGACGCGTCGGCGCGGCCGAGTCGGGTCGCCTGCTTCCAGGCGCGGCCGGAGACGGCATGGGCGAGCGCGGAACGGGAGTGCTGAAGTCTGTCGAGTGGCGCGGTCACCGAAGTAGTTTATCTATATTTCACTAGTAAATTAAAATGAGTCGACGTAGGGTTGCTCACATGATCCGGGCGCAGAAATCGGGCGGGGACTTCGTCGACCAGGTCCGACGCGAGTGGTCGACGACTTTTCCCGACATCGACACCTCCCCGATCGAGGTGCTGGCTCGTATCGGCCGCATTTCCGCGAAGGCCAATCATCTGCTCGACGCGACGCTCGCGCCCATGGGTGTGTCCCGCGCGGAATTCGACGTCCTCAGCGCGTTGCGCCGTACGGGACGGGCGCTGCGGGCCAGTGAGGTGACGTCGGTGACGATGCTCAGTGGCGCGTCGACGACGAAGATCTCCGAGCGTCTGGTCAAGGAAGGCTTGATCGAGCGGCTGCGGTTCGAACGCGACGCGCGAGTCGTGCTGCTACAGCTGACCGACGCGGGGCGCGACCTCGTCGACCGGGTCTTTCCGGTCCGGCTCGAGCGTGACCGCGGACTGCTCGACGGCCTGGATGCGGACGATCTGGAAGCGCTGTCGGGTCTGCTGCGGCGGGTGGCGTTGAACGTGGAGTAAGACCCGTGCGCGCGAATGTACAGCCCGCTGTACATTCGCGCGCACGTGCGACGCGCCTACACGGTCGACAGCGGGCGGATCTCGGTGGCGCCGCCGGGGGTCGGCGAGGTCAGCAGAGTCGTCGAGTTGTATCCCTTCGACTCGACGACGGCGCGGATCTCACGGAACTGTTCCACGCTCACCTCCGGTGAACGCGACAGCACGAAGCCCGACGTCCGCAGCGGGTCGCCGACGAGTGCCCACGAGTAGTCGTCGGCGATGTACGCGACGATGTAGTTGGTCGGTCCGTCGAGGCTGTCCTGCGTCGGGACGCCCGGAAAGCTCACGTGCAGTTGGGCATTGGTGACGGTGTCGTTCACCCGTGCGTTTCCGACGATGCCGTTGGAGCCGCCCGTCCACGTCGTGCACGTGTTCTCGACGCGAATGTTCGTCGGATCGATCAACTGGTAGTTCGCCTGAGTGTCACGGGCGCATTCGAGGTTGAACGGCTGCGGGACCGCGGCGACCTGGTTCCATGTTCCGAGGTACCGTTCGACGTCGAGCGACGGAACCGGAGCCAACGGCTCCCACCCGGCCGATCCCGTCGGCGGCGCTGCCTGCGCGACGCCTGCACCCATGAATGTCACGCACGCTGCCGCGAGGGCGCTGCGTGTGATCATCGACCGTACTGTCATGAGACTCGCTCCTTCTGTGCTGTCGATTCCGAACTGTCCGAATCGATTCGGTTCGGCCACCATATCCCCGGGCCGATCAGGGTGAACAGTGCTGGGATGACCAGAGTGCGGACGACGAACGTGTCCAGCAGAATGCCAAGTCCCACAATGATTCCCAGCTGGGTCAGCGTGATGAGGGGCAACACGCCGAGTACGCAGAACACCGCGGCGAGCACGATTCCGGCGCTGGTGATGACGCCACCCGTCGCTCCGACCGCGCGCACGATGGCCGACCGGGTGCCGTGCCCAGGGGTTTCCTCCCGGGTGCGCGTGACGAGGAAGATCGTGTAGTCGACGCCGAGCGCGACGAGGAACAGGAACGCGTACAGCGGCACGTTGTCGTCGAGAGCCGGGAAGCCGAACACGTGGTCGCTGACCCAACTTCCGACGCCGATGGCGGCCAGCGAGCTCAGGACCGTCGTCGCCACGAGCAGAACCGGCGCGACGACGGCACGTAGCAACGCGATCAGCACGGCGAACACGACGAGGAGAATCGCAGGCACGACCACGAGCCGGTCGCGGGCGGCCGCGTCGGAGGTGTCGAGGGCCTGTGCGTCGCTTCCGCCGACCAGCGCACCCGGAATGTCGTCGAACGACGCGCGCACGTTCTCGACCGTGGCGAATGCGTCGTCGGACGACGGTGCCGCGTCGGTGACCACCGACCAGCGGGTCAGACCGGTACCCGAATCCGCAACGCGGGTGAACGAATCGACCCCGGCTGCCGAGCCGAGTGCGGTCTCGACGGCTGCGGCCGATTCGGTCGGTGCCACGACGGTCGTCGGGTCCGCGAGTCCGGACGGGAAATGCTCGGCCAGGGTCTCGAATCCTTCGACGGACTCGGCGGTGACACGGAACTGCTCGGTCTGCGACAGCCCGATCCCGGTACCGAACAGCGCTGCGGCACAGGCGACGAGCGCGACGATGGTGACGCTCGCGGTGCGGATCGGATGCCTCGACACGGCCTCGGCGATGCGGAACCACGGACCCGACGTCGCCGTGTCTCGGTCGTCGGGGCCCGGTACGAACGGCCAGAACAACTTTCGTCCGCACAGCGCCAGAAGCGGTGGCAGCACGACCAGTACGAAGATCGCTGCGACGACGAGGCCCGCGGCAGCGAGCGCGCCCAGGCTTCGCGTGCTCGGCAACATCGCCAGCAGCAGCGTCAGCAATGCGAGGACGACGGTCGCGTTGCTCGCCAGGATGGCGGGACCGGCATGCCGGACGGCGCGTTCGAGTGCGGTTCGGTGTTCCGTCGTCGTGCGCAGTTCTTCGCGATAGCGCGAGATGAGAAGCAGCGCATAGTTCGTGCCCGCGCCGAAGACGAGAACGCTGGTGATGCCCGACGTCGAGCCGTCGAACGACAGGCCGGTGACGTCGGCGAGGGCCGTCCCGACCGAGGTCGCGACGCGATCGCCGAGGCCGATGACGACGAGCGGTACGAGCCACAGGATCGGGGAGCGGTAGGTGACGATCAGCAGGATCGCGACGACGAGGGCGGTGACGGCGAGCAACGTGAAGTTGGCACCGGAGAACGAGTTCGCGATGTCCGCGCCGAACGCGGGACCGCCGGTGACCTGTGCTTGCAGGCCGTCGGGAAGACCGTCGGTCGCCGACTCCCGCAGGGAGGTGACGAGGTCGTTCAGTCCGAAACCGGACAGGGACGCGTCGACGGGAATCAAGCCGAGGACCGCCTCGCCGTCGGGAGACGGGACGAGGGGCGTGGCAGCACCGTCACCGGTCCGATCGAGCGCCTGCTGGGCCGCGGCGGTGTCCGCTTCGGTCAGTGCCGCGCCGTCGGCTCGCGACACGACCAGGATGACGGGAGCCGTGTCCGAGTCCGGGAACTGCGTCAGCAACTCGGTGACCTGCGCGGATTCGGCGGACGACGGTATCGACGAGGGTGCGCTGCCCGCCGAGTCGTTCTCGCCGACGGCGGCCATGAAGCCGCCGGACAGGAGAACGACGGCGAGCGCGAGCGCCCACGAGTGTCGGAAGGTGACTATTCGGGCAAACCGGGTCCAGAAGTTCACCCGCCAACAATCTCATCAACTTAACAATTAAGCAACTGAAGGATCTGGCGTCGGCGTGGCGCGATAGTCTGTCCGTCGTGCCCGATCGCAGCGAACTGGAGTCCTTGATCTCGTCGGACGTCCGTGCGCTGTCGTCGGTGTCCGAAGAGATCGGCCGTGCCTTCGGATCGCTGCACGATCTGCGGCCCAACGATTTTCGTGCACTGCTGCTGATCATGGTCGCCGACGTCGACGGCAAGCCCCTGACCGCAGGCGAACTCGGCGCGCAGTTGGGGCTGACGTCCGCGGCGATGACCTACCTCGTCGAGCGCATGATCGCGTCGGGTCACATCAGACGCGAGAAGGACGAGCGTGACCGACGGAAGGTCATCCTGCGGTACGACACCCACGGCATGAACGTCGCACGCGGATTCTTCGGTCCGCTGGGCGAGAAGACCCATGCGGCCCTCGCGGACCTGCCCGATCCGGACCTGGCCGCGGCGCATCGGGTGTTCACCGTGCTGATCGACGCGATGCGAGCCCATCACGACGAGTTGCGCCCCGACACCGTTTCGTACCCCGGCCGCGAGGGTAACCGCGTCGAATGACGCCCGCCCTCACCGCCGAGAAGACCCCAGCCGAAACGACCGATTTCACGCTGCCCGGCAAGTTGCCCGAACCTCGGGGACCGCTGTCCGCCGCGGTGGTCGACGCCCTTCGCGGTGATCCGGCGATGCCCGTTGACCTGCCGGACATTCCTGGCGATGCCGACCCCCTCGGTGCGGATCTGCAGCTCGCCCTGTACGTCTGCTACGAATTGCACTATCGAAGCTTCGACGGCGTCGGCGACGAATGGGAATGGCACGCGGGCATTCTCGGATTTCGGCGAGAACTGGAACGCCGTTTTCTCGCGACCGTGCGCGCGAACGTGGAGCCGGGTGACGACGTCGTCGCCGAGATGGACGCGTTGTCGATCGAACCCAGAACGGGCACCGGACCGTCGTGGTTCCTGCGTGACGACGCGTCGTGGGCGCAGATGCAGGAGTACCTCGCCAACCGGTCGCTGTATCACCTGAAGGAAGCCGATCCGCACGCGTTCGCCATACCGCGTCTGACGGGTCAGGCGAAGGCATCGTTCGTCGCGGTCGAGTACGACGAGTTCGGCGCAGGCCGAGGTGAACGGGTCCATCAGCAGCTCTACGCGGACGCGATGCGCGCCGCGAACATGGACACCACGTATCTGGCGTACCTGGATTCGGCTGTGCCGGAGATGTTGGCCGTCGTCAATCTGATGTCGCTCTTCGGGTTGCATCGTGCGCTGCGTGGCGCCGCAGTCGGGCATTTCGCGGCAACCGAGATCACGTCGTCGCCGGGTTCGGCGCGTCTCGTCACGGCCTTCGAGCGGCTCGGGGCTCCCGCGGAGTGCGTCCGGTTCTACGCCGAACACGTCGAGGCCGACGCGGTGCACGAACAGATCATGCGGCACGACGTCGTCGGATCGCTCGTGGCCGCGCATCCCGAACTCGAGGCGGACGTCGTGTTCGGGATGCGGGCGCTCGCATTCGTCGAAGATCGATTCGGAGACGCCATGATTCGCCGCTGGACGCAATGACGTCCGGTGCGGTGGCTCAGCGTCGCTTGCGGTGGCTGGTGTCGCAGAACGGATAGTTCTTGCTGCGGTGACACATGCACAGCGCCACCGTGACTCGGTCCGACTCGACGGTTTCGCCGTCCGGCATCTCGATCTCGACGGGCCCCTCGACCATGAGGGGCCCGCCCTTGACCATTCGAATACGCGTCATGGCTTCAGGAGAACCTTCACTGCACCGTCCTGCTTCTTCTGGAAGATGTCGTACGCGTGCGGTGCCTCGTCGAGGGGAAGCACGTGCGTCGCGAAACTGTCGACGCCGAGCGGATCGTCGTCGGTGAGAAGCGGCATGATGTCGTCGACCCACTTCTTCACGTTCGCCTGCCCCATGCGGAGCTGAATCTGCTTGTCGAACAACGTCAGCATCGGAATCGGGTCGGCCATGCCGCCGTACACGCCGATCAGCGAGATGGTTCCGCCCCGCCGCACGATGTCGATCGCGCTGTAGAAGGCGCTGAGCCTGTCGACGCCTGCCTTCTGCATGAACGGACCGGCGATCGCGTCGGGAAGAAGTCCCGTGATGTCGTGTGCCAGTTTGGAAACCGGTGATCCGTGCGCTTCCATTCCGACGGCGTCGATGACGGAATCCGTTCCGCGGCCGTCGGTTCGATCACGGATGACGTCACCCAGGTCCTTGGGGTGCTCGTCGAAGTTCAACACCTCGATACCGCGAGCGGCCAAGCGCTGCAAGCGCTCCGGAACTCGGTCGACGCCGATGACGCGGTATCCCTTGTGTGCTGCGATGCGCGCGGCCATGTCGCCGATCGGGCCGAGACCGAGTACCGTCACCGATCCGCCGTCCGGGATGCCTGCGTACTCGACCGACTGCCATGCCGTCGGGAGGACGTCCGACAGGTAGACGAACCGCGAATCATCCGGTCCGACAGGGACTTTGATGTGTGTGTTCTGCGCTTGCGGGATGCGCAGATACTGCGCCTGGCCTCCGGGAACTGCGCCGTACAGTTTCGAGTAGCCGAAGATCGCAGCGCCCATGCCTTGTTCGCGGACCTGCGTCGTCTCGCACTGAGTGAACAATCCGCCGTTGCACATGAAACAGCTGCCGCACGAGATCTGGAACGGCACGACGACGCGATCGCCGACCTGCAGATTCGTGACCTCGGAGCCGACTTCCTCGACGATTCCCATGGGCTCGTGCCCGAGGATGTCTCCCTGATTCATGAAAGCGCCGAGCACCTCGTACAGATGCAGATCGGAGCCGCAGATGTTGGTCGTCGTGACGCGAATGATCGCGTCGGTCGGCTTCTCGATCTTCGGATCGGGCACCGTGTCCACGCTGACCTTGCGTTTTCCCTGCCACGTGACTGCCTTCATGGCACCGCCTTCCTAGCTGTAGATACGTCCCCTCCTCGAACGGCGAATGCCCCGCTCATGCTGGGACGAAACCGGCGCGACTATACGGACGAGGTTCAGTGCCGTAGGGTTGATCGAGGTTGAGATAACAGCCGTCGGGGGAGACGCCCGGGTGGATCCCAACCGTCAGCGGTTTCTTCCACTCAGCGGATTTCTTACTTCGCGGGGCAGTTTCCCTCCCAATCGCTCAACGATGGGATGGCTATGACTGTTACTCCACAGGGGTTGAACGACGGGGGAGGCACCAACACACACGCAGCGAAGTCCAGTTCGGTAGCGGTCGCCGAGACCGGTGCCATCTTCAGTGCGGAGCCGGCAGGCGACGCATCGGTGGTGGTCACGGTGCACGGTGACATCGATATTCGCAGCGCGCCGATTCTGATCGACTATGCGTGCGGACGAATTGCATCGGGTGTACGCCTGATCCTCGACCTGTCCGACGTGGGCTTCTTCGGTATCGCAGGGTTGCGAGTGTTCGCGGCCCTGGACGATGCCGCCGCCGAGGCGGGCACGGTGTGGCGCCTCGTCGAGGGTCATCCAGTGCACAGATTACTGGAGGCCGCGAACGTCGTACCTGCTGTTCGTAGGTTCACGTCGGTCGCAGACGCCGTGGCCTGACTTCAGGTCCAGGTGGGCGGGTGACCAGCTCGAGCAACGAGCTGGTCACCTTTTTCCTTATCGGTCCCAACAGCCCGTGCTGGCCCAGTGCCGCGCGGGCTGCATTCATTCCGGCTGCACCGTGCACGCCCCCGCCGGGGTGGGCGGACGCACTGCCGAGGAACAACCCCTCGACCGGGGTTTCAGGCCGTCCCAAGCCCGGAATCGGGCGAAAGATCAACTGCTGCTGGATTTGCGCCGTTCCGCCGTTGACGGCCCCGCCGAACAGGTTCGCGTCGGCTGCAGCCATGTCGTTCGGCCTCTGCACGACGCGGCCCACGACGGCGGCGTCGAAACCAGGTGCGTGTTCTTCGAGGACCTCGTGTGCGCGGTCGGCGATCGTGTCGGCCGACTCGTTGTCCGTCACGCCTCTCGGCAGATGCGTGTAGGCCCACGCGCTCTCGGTGCCCGCAGGCGACCGCGTCGGATCCGCGGTGGTCATCTGTCCGAACAGCATGAACGGCTTCTTCGGCAGAACGTTCGTCGTCAGATCGGTCATCCAACGCAGCAGGCCGTCGTCGTCGGCGCCGAGGTGTACCGTCCCGGCAAGCGACAGACTCTTCGATCGCCACGGAATGGGCCGGTCCAACGCGTAATTGATCTTGACGACCGGGGTGTCCCATTCGAACTTCTCGAGGTCGTCGTGCACGCGCCTCGGCAGCACGCCCGCCGGGAGCAACGTCTCGTACAGCGCCGGGGCCGAGACGTTAGCGATGATTGCTCTCCGCGCGCGGATGGTGTCACCGGCGGCGGTGTGGACGGTGGTGGCCCGGCCGTTCTCGACGCCGATGCGCGTCACGGGAGTATCGCACCGCAGCTGGGCTTTGCCTGCGCGTCGCACCAGGGCGTCGATGAGCGCGCTGGCTCCGCCTTCCGGCACCGGATATCCGACGTCCTGAGCGAGCATCGTGAGCAGGTAACCCATCGCCCCGCTCACCGGCGCGTCGACCGGTGCGTCGCCGTGCATCGCGTTGCCGAGCAGTAGACAGCGGGCAGCGTCGCTGCGGAACGTCTCGTGTGCCATCACCCGGGCGGGCAAGGCCATGAAGCGGATGTACCGCAGCATGTCCGCGGGCCCCAGCGCCTTCGCCAGGGCAGCGCCGGCACGTACCGGTGGGAACGGGGCGCCGAAGAACGCGTCGAGCAGCGGTTTCTTGATGCGTTGAAAGTCCTCGAACAGCCTGATCCAGGCGTCGGCGTCGCGGGGGTCGTGCTCGGCGAGACCGGCTGCGGTGTCGGCGACGTCGTTGTGCACGACAGGCGCGTTCTCGTCCGTGGCCGAACGCGCATGACCGTAGACCGCAGGTGAGCGCACCCACCGCAACCCGTGGCGTTCCAGTTCCAGCGACCTGATCGCCGGTGACGACGCGCCGAGCGGGTAGAACGCGCTGTAGAGGTCGCTGGAGTATCCGGGTACGAGTTCCGCACTGCGCACGGCACCGCCGGGCTGGGCGTTGGCCTCGAGGACGACGACGTCCCATCCGGCGTCGGCGAGCGCTGCTGCGGCGACAAGACCGTTGTGGCCTGCGCCGATGACGACGGCGTCGGCTGTGGTGGTGCTCATTCGGGCGTCGTGGACCTTTCCGCGAGGTACGCGAGCCGCCGGAGCGCCTCCTTGTTGCGGGGGTGCACCAGCGCATGTTGCACGGAGTCCGGAACGAGGTTGGCGGGCGGGGTCAATGCATGCTCGATCATCTCGATGCGGCAGCCGGATGCAAGTGGGTGCAGCCGCAAGGTGATGCTCGCCGAACCGAACGGCAACGCGCGGGCCTCGAGGCGCAGTTCGCGACCCTCGTGGACGCCGATGGATCGTGTCCGATCGCTGAGCACCAGGGGCCAGACCCCGACCGAGTGATGGATGCAGCTGCCCTTCGCCGGCCATGCCTCGTCGACGGCACGAATACGCGACGCGCCGACCACCCACGTCCCGTAACTCCAGCCGTCGGCAATGACGCTCCACACCTGTTCGGTAGTGGCGTCGGTCTGTAGTTCCGTCGCCATGTCAGCCCCCTAAGCCGTCGCGCGTCGTACAGTCCTGCGACGCATGCCCGGGGGCGTCTGAAACGAAACGCGGGCGACGAGTTTCGCTCGCACCGGGAGTGGGCATGGCCAGCAACAGGTGCAGGTGGTATCCGGAGATCGCCAACACCAGATCCCGTGGGTTGAAAACACAGCCCTCGGGATCGTCTGTCATCAGTCGCGGACAACCGATTCGACAGCGCGACGAGCGATCTCCGCCAGTTTGACGTTCTCGTTCTGCGATTGCATCGCCAGCACGTCGAACGCGTCGTCGGGACCGATGCCTCGGATCGCCATCACGATTCCCTTGGCCTGTTCGATCACGGCCCTCGACCGCATCGCCTCTCGGAGCCCGTCCAGTTCGGCCTGGGCCGCCTGAGCGAGCCGGAAATTCCACACGGTGCTTTCCACGGCCGCTGCGAAGACGCCCACCAGGAGCTCGTCCGTGTCGCTGAAGCCGTGATCGGTCCAGCTGTACACGTTGAGTGAGCCGGTCCGGTTCGTATCCACCGAGATCGGCGCCGACAGGTAACTGCGGACGCCGATGTCGGCGGAATCGGCGGCGAACCTCGGCCACCGGCCCTCGATGTCGGTCTCGCGGGCTCGCACCGTCGACCTGGTGTGCGCGGCGTCGACGCACGGGCCTTCGTGGGCACGGAACTGATCCGAGTCGATGGTGTACACCCGCGCGTCCGTGCACGCGGCCGTCTCGATCTCGCCCGCTCGGTCGCCGGGCAACGTCACCCCCGCCATGTCCGCGCCGGGCACGACCGCGACGACCTGCTCGACGACACTCTGCAGAAGAGTGTCGACGCGCACGGTCGAACGCAGGAGATCGCGAAAGGCATCGAGCGGGGTCGAATCCGAGTACGCACGCGAATCACCGACTCGCGACGTGTCTTCCATGCCATCACCACACTGGTCCAGTGCATCGTGTGCACTTCGACTGTCGGCGATGACTTCACCGTTGGAGAATCAGTAGCTTACGTCAGTGACAAAAGCCGGTTGCATCAGGTCCATGCCTACTGCCTGGATTTGACAACGAGAATCTCGACCGGAATTTCGAGAAGCAGTCGCTGTATTTGCTGTCCCATCAGGAATTTCCCGACTGCACTGCGGTGGCGTGAGCCGATGACCACCAGTTCCGCGTCGACCTTGTCGACGAGCGCCAGCAGGGTGCTGGTCGCATCGGGATCGGGCAGAGCTGCCTCGACGCGGGCGTCGGGGGCGACGGCACGGACTGCGGCGTCGACCGCGGCGATCTCCCGATCACGTGCGGACTGCTCGGGCGACCCCGACAGTGCGTGCAGCACAACCAGTTCGGTGTTCCTGGTCTGCGCCTCACGGATCCCGGCGGCGAGAGCCTGCCTGCCTTCGTCGGTCTGGCTGTGTACGACTGCAACGGTCATGATGTTCTCCTTGTCGCGAAAACGGTCAGCCGAACGGGATCTGGCCGAGGGCGACGCCGACGACGAGCATGGTCAGCGACACGACCGCCGCACGCCACAGCACCTTCTTGTGGTGATCGGCGAGCGAGACGCCTGCCAACGTGACGAGCAGCAGAATCGCGGGCACCAGCGGGCTCTGCATGTGAACGGCCTGACCGGTGATCGACGCACGCGCCATCTCGACGGGCTCGATGCCGTATTGTGCTGCGGTTTCGGTCAATACGGGCAGGACGCCGAAGTAGAACGCGTCGTTGGTCATGAAGAACGTCAGCGGCATGCTCAGTACACCGGTGATGACGGCCAGGAACGGGCCGAGGGCATCGGGAATGACGTTCATCAGCCACGAGGCCATCGCCTCGACCATGCCGGTTCCCTGGAAGACACCGGTGAGAACGGCGGCGGCGAGGACCATCGCGACGACGGACACGATCGACGACGAGTGCCGCGCAATGGCTTCGCCCTGATCCTTGACCCGCGGGAAGTTGACCGTCAGGGCGATCGATGCGGCGATCATGAACAGAACCGGAATCGGCAGGATGTCCATGACGAGGACGACGAGAAGGACGACCGTCAGAGCTGCGTTGAACCACAACAGCTTCGGACGCAGCGTGTCGCGCTCGGGGTCGAGTCCGCCGTCCATGAAGCTGCCGGACTCACCGCTGCCGCCGGTGGCCGGAGGCGTGGGGCCGTCGTGCTTGCCGGTTCCGCCGGTTCGACCGGTACCACCGGATGCTGCAGCATGCACCAATTCCGGTTCGTAGACGAGCTTTCCGAGGCGACGACGCTCCATGATGCCCAGGTGAATCGAGAACAGAAGCACGATGATCAGGCCCGCGATCAACGACGGCACCATCGGAACGAACACGTCGGACGGCGAGATACCGAGCGCCGACGCGGCACGCACCGTCGGGCCACCCCACGGAATGATGTTCATCGTCGCGTTCGACAGGCCGGCCACGACCGTCAGAATCACCGGGCTCACACCGAGTTTCAGGTACAGCGGCAACAACGCAGAGGTGACGATGATGAACGTCGTCGAGCCGTCGCCGTCGAGCGAGACGACCATCGCGAGCACGGCGGTGCCGACGACGAGTTTCATCGGGTCGTTGCGCACGAGGCGCAGGATCCCCTTCACCAGCGGATCGAACAGTCCGACGTCGATCATGATTCCGAAGAAGATGATCGCGAAGAACAGCAACGCGGCCGTCGGCGCAAGCGATTTGATGCCGTCGGTGATCATGTCGCCGATCCCCAGTCCTGCACCGGCCATGAGGCCGAACGCAACCGGGACCAGCGTCAGCGCGACGACAGGCGTCGCACGCTTGGTGAGAATCAGATACATGAAGACGGCGACCATGAGGAAGCCCAGTATCACGAGCATGGGTGTACTCCTTTACGAAACTGAAGCAGTGATTCAGCTGTGCGACGAGACCGACAAGGTCTCGGATACGAACGACGCTTGCTCGCCGAGGAACTCGGAGAAGGCGTCACCGGTGAGAACTGAGCTGCGCCAACCGTTTCGGGTCAGCACGTCGTGCCAGGCGGGGGAGTCGTCCAGAGTGTGGATTCGGTCGGTCCACACCGCGATCTGGTCCGGTGACAAGCCCGGTGGCGCGAGAAGCCCGCGCCAGTTCGCGAACACGACGTCGACGCCTGCCTCGCGGGCAGTGGGTGCGTCGACGACGGGTATTCGCGCGTCGGTGCTGACGGCCAGTGCACGTACGGTGCCTGCCGCCAGTTGGTCCAGGTACTCGCTGACACCGGTGGTGGCCACGTCGACGTCCCCGGTGAGCAGTGCGGGAAGCAATTGTCCGCCGCCCTCGTACTGGCGATACGACGATGCCGACGGGTCGACGCCGATCGCCCGCGCCAACAGGATGCGGAACACGCCGTCCGGTCCGCCCTCCGCAGATCCACCGCCGAAGGTGAGGCCCGACGGGTCGGCGCGCCAGGCGTCGACGAGATCGGACATCGTCCGAAGTGGCGAGTTGGCCGGTACGAGAACGGCTTCGGGCTCTTCGAGCAGCCGTGCGAGCGGCGTGGTCTCGGAGATCGAATGAGCAGACGGCGTCGTTTCCAGGGCGCCGATGAGTCCGAGGCCCATCACCATCGCAAGGTCGGGGTTGCCGACTTCGAGATCGAGCCTGCCCAGTCCGACGACCCCACCGGAACCGGGGAGCACGACGACGTCGTAGTCGGTGTCGTCGTTGCTCAGTGTTTGCGTCAGGTTGCGGGCGGTGAGGTCGTAGCCACCACCCGCGTCCGACGGAACCACGAACCGTACTCGCTCGTTGCCGTTGGGGCCGGCGAAGACGGCCGGCTCCGTTGCACAACCGGTTGCGGCACCGCCCACGAGAACGGCGACCGAGACGCACAGGGCGCTGGTCGCAGTTCGAAGTCTCGTCGTGGGCACCGAGGAAGTACACCTCACTTTGTGACTGGGGTCACCCTTGCGGTCACAGTTTCAATTGTGTCCATTGTGCGCACGATCATTTGTTCTTCGCGCACGAAGGTGGGACGTAGTGTCTTTTCGTGCGCAGAACTACGTTGGCGGCCCAGCTGCTGAGGTTGCAGCTGCTGATCGTCGTCGTCGTTCTCGTGGCGATCGGCGGGCTGTCGCTTGCACAGTCGTCGGCGACGTTCCAACGGGACGCGGGCCGCCGAGCGCAGTCCGCAGCGGAAACGCTCGCCGCGAACCCCGTCGTACGGCAGCTGTTGCCGTCGGCGCAGCCTCGTATCAGGACCGGGTTGCAGAGTGCGGTCGAATCGGTGCGTGCGGTGTCGGGGCTCGACTACGCGCAGCTGGCCGACGGCGACGGTGCCGTGATCCTGTCCACCGTGCCCGAACAGGTCGGGTCGATGACCCGCTCGGCCGCCGGTGGATCGACGGTCGGCCTCACCGAGACGACCTTCGGCAAGGCCGTCGAGGCCAACGTGCCCGTGCTCGACGACGAGGGTGTGTTCATCGGAACCGCCGTCGTCGGAGATCGATACCCGTCGGCGCTCGACCGTTTTCTTCAGGCCGCGCCGAACCTCATCGTCTATCTGGCAGTGGCGTCGGTGCTCGGCGGCGTGGGGTCGGTACTCCTCGCGCGACGGGTCAAACGGCAGACCCTCGGCATGGAGGCCAGTGAGATCCTCGATCTCGTCGGGCAGCGCGAGGCGATGCTGCGCGGGTTGAAGGAAGGCGTCGTCGCCCTCGACCCGAACGGACGCGTCCTGCTGATGAGCGAAAGCGCTCACGAGTTGCTGCACATCGAGCACGGGAGCAAAGGCAGAACCGTCGACGAACTCGGATTGACCGACCGGTTGCGTGACGTGCTGCTCGGTACCGCATCGGACGACGAGATAGTGGTCGTCGGTGATCGCGTGCTCGTGTTGAACACGGTCCCGATCGTGTCCAAGGGGAGGGCGGTCGGAACCGTCACCACGTTCCGCGACCGCACCGAACTGACCGACGTCGAAGAGGAGTTGGGCGTCACCAAAACCAGCTCCACGGCGCTCCGGGAACACATTCACGAGTTCGACAATCAGTTGCACACCATTTCCGGTCTCGTGCAGTTGCAGGAGTACGACGAAGTGGTGAACTACGTCGACGGACTCACCGCCCGCCGCGAGGGCGCGACGTCGGTGGTGACGGATTCGGTGTCCGACGTCGGTGTCGCCGCGCTGTTGATCGCGAAGATCGGTGCAGCGGCGCATCGTTCGGTGTCGGTCGAGATCGACGACGGGTCGAGGCTCGGCAGTCACGGCGGTGCACTCTCGCGCGATCTCTGTACGGTGCTCGGCAATCTCGTCGACAATGCCGTCGCGGCGTCGTCGGGTCGGGTACGGATCGCATTGCGAGAGGGTGACGGCATCGAGATCGAAGTGCGTGACGACGGACCCGGTGTGCCGGATCCCGAACGCATCTTCGAACAAGGGTGGAGCACACGGGGTTCGGCGAGTACCGGGCACGGTTTCGGACTGGCGTTGGTGCGGCTCGTCTGTCGCCGACGCGGCGGTGACGTGTCCGTCGGATCGGACGGCGGATGGACGGTGTTCACGGCAGTGATCGAGGAGCAGCAGTGATACGAGTTCTGGTCGTCGACGACGACTTCATGGTTGCGAAGGTGCACTCCGGATTCGTCTCCAAGGTGGACGATTTCATGGTGTGCGGGGTCGCGCACACGCCGGAGTCGGCCGTCGAAGCCGTGTCGGTCCTCCGACCGGATCTGGTGCTGCTCGACGTGCATCTGCCCGGAGCGAGTGGACTGGACTTGATCGCGCGGTTCCGCGAGTCGGTGCCCGACGTCGACGTTCTCGTCATCACCAGTGAGCGCGAGGTCGCGTCCGTGCAGCGTGCCCTGCGTAGCGGCGTCGTGCACTACCTCATCAAACCGTTCAAGTTCGCTGCGCTGCAGGACCGTTTGGAGCAGTACCGCACGACGCGGCAGCGCTTGAGTGCGTCGCAGGAAGCCGAGCAAGCCGAGGTGGACAAGGCGTTCGGGCTGACCGGAACAGGCAACGACCTCCCCAAAGGGCTCAGCCGTGTGACGCTGGAGCTGGTCGAGGACCGTCTGCGCGACGTCGATGGCGCTGTCTCCGCGAGCGAGATGTCGGAGCGTTCGGGGATGTCCCGATCGAGTGCGCGTCGATACCTCGAATACCTCGTCGGGATCGGGCGGGTGGACGTGTCGCTCGACTACGGGAACGTCGGGCGCCCGGAGCGGTTGTACCGGCGGAAGTAGTACCGAGTATTTCGCTCCCCAACTCGACCTGATGTGCGGGATCCCGTCGATTTCGCCGAGTTAGGGAGCGTTATGCACCCCTGCCGTGGCTACCGGACCGTGTAGCGACTCGAGGTGCGCACGACTGAGCGAGCGCGCTGCGGCCGCGTCGGCGTCGACGATGGCGTCCAGGACGCGTCGATGCACGTCGTGGTCCTCGTCGGAGCCGAACCGTCCGTGGATCCGGAGCATGTCGATCATGGCGTCGCGCAGTCGCGGGCTGAAGCCGTCGAACAGCCCGGTGAGGATTTCGTTGTGCGCCGCCGCGACGACCGTGCGGTGGAAGGCGATGTCCGTGTCGACCATCTCCTCCAGGTCGGTTCGATGTCGATCCCGCGACCGCAGAGCGGCCCGCATCCGGCGGATGTCTGCTGGTGTTCGTCGCTGCGCGGCCCAGCCGGCAGCCTCGACCTCGATCGCGAGACGCGCTTCGACGACCGCGTCGATGTCGGCTCGGCGCAGCACGGTGTCCCACCCCTCCTCCGGTTCGAGTGCAGCCACGAAAACGCCTGCGCCCTGCCGAGTTCGGAGTATTCCGCGTCCGGCCAGCTGGCGGATGGCCTCGCGAACCGTGGAGCGTCCGACTCCGAGTTGGGGACCGAGGGTGGTCTCGCCCGGGAGTTTTGCGCCGACCTCCCATTCGCCCGCCTGGATGCGCGTGAGGAGAAGATCGGCCGCTTGATCGGCGAGGGACGTCCGGCGTACGTGGGGCACGAGGACCGAGCATACTCGTCTACTTGTCTGAGGAGTTGTGCTACGGTGCTGTCATGTCGATCCACGGGATGCTTCTCCTTCGCCGCCGCGGCGGGGCCTAGTCGAACCGGCTCCCCTCCGCGGGGTTGTCACGTGCGCCGGTTCTACTCCCACTTCACCGAAGGAACCGTCAGCATGTTCACCTCTGTCTCGACCCCGTCGGGCCCTGTCCCGGCCGGAGCGCCCACCTGGAATCGTCAGCGCGGTTCGCAGATGCCGTCCCACCGCTACCGTGACGTCTACTCACGCGTCGAAGTTCCATTGTCCGAACGTGATTGGCCTCGTCGACGGATCACGCACGCGCCACTGTGGGTGCCCGTCGACCTGCGCGACGGCAATCAAGCTCTGCCCGAACCGATGGACCCGGCGCGCAAGCGTCGATTCTTCGAGTTGATGGTCGCGATGGGCTACAAGGAGATCGAGGTCGGCTATCCGTCCGCGTCGCAGACCGACTTCGATTTCGTTCGGCTGCTCGCCTCGACCGACATCGCGCCCGAGGACGTCACGGTCGTGGTGTTCACCCCGGCGCGACGTGACCTGATCGAACGGACCGTCGAGTCCGTGCGGGGCATTCGGAATCCGGTCGTCGTCCACATGTACACCGCGACGGCACCGACGTGGCGCGATGTCGTCCTGGGGCGGACCGCAGAAGATCTGAAGCGAATGATTCTGGCTGGGGCACAGGACGTTCTGCACTTCGCCGGCTCGATGCCGAACGTGCGCTTCGAGTTCTCGCCCGAGGTCTTCAACCTGACCGAGCCCGACTTCGTGCTCGACGTGTGCGACGCCGTCACCACCGCGTGGGACGCGACACCGGATCGGCCGGTGATCCTGAATCTGCCTGCGACGGTGGAGGTTGCGACACCGAACGTGTATGCGGACCAGATCGAGTACATGCACAAGAACCTGGCTCGACGCGACTCCGTCGTGCTGTCGGTACATCCGCACAACGATCGTGGAACAGGTATCGCATGCGCCGAACTGGCCGTGCTCGCAGGTGCGCAACGTGTCGAGGGCTGCATCTTCGGTAACGGCGAGCGCACCGGAAACGTCGACCTCGCGACCCTGGCGCTGAATCGCCATGCGCAGGGCGTCGATCCGATGATCGACTTCTCGGACATCGACGAGATCCGCCGCACCGTGGAGTACTGCAACCAGATCGAGGTGCACTCCCGACATCCCTATGTGGGGGATCTCGTGCACACGGCCTTCAGTGGGACGCACCAGGACGCGATCAAGAAGGGCTTCGCGGAGCATCGGGCGCGTGCTGTCGCCGAGGGCCGCGACGAGCGCGAGATCGAGTGGCGAGTGCCGTATCTGCCGATCGACCCGGCCGACATCGGACGTTCCTACGACGCGGTCATCCGCGTCAACTCGCAGTCGGGCAAAGGCGGAATCGCGTACCTGCTCGAGACCGAGTACGGCATCGAATTGCCGCGGCGCCTGCAGATCGATTTCGCCCGACACGTCCAGCGTCGCACCGACGACGCAGGCACCGAAGTGTCACCGGCCGAGTTGTGGAGCATGTTCTCGGACGCCTATCTCGACGACGGCGACGTCACTCTGCAGGGCTACGAGGTCGACGGGAACTCACGTACGACGGTCACCGTGCGGGTCGGCGGCGTCGACCACGTCAGCACGCACGACGAGGTAGGTCCGGTCGAGGCTGTCGCCGCGGCACTCGCCGCGCTGAACCGTCCGGTCGACATGCTCGATCTGCATCAGGGCAGTGTTCGTTCCGGGAACGACAGCGACGCGTTGACCGTGGTCGAATTCCGAACGGCAGACGGAACCGGGTGGAGTGCAGGCCTCGACCGGTCGGTGCTCACGGCCACGCTGAAGGCTGTCGCGCGGGCCGCGGGAGTGGGGATCGGCCGTCAGGAACCGGCGTCCGTGAGACCCGTCGTCAGCAGCGCGGCGAGTTCCGCGTAGGCCTGCGAGTCGTCGAGTCCGGTGCGCTGCGCGACCTCCCGGCTCTGAATTCGGGCCATGGTCGACGCGGCGACATCGGCGACGAACGCCGCATGGAGACTGCGGACTTCACCCGTCGATGCGCCGTCGTCGATCAGTTCTTGGACGCGTGTGGCGGCGAACGCCGTGTTCTGCTCGTAGATCTCGCGTGCGGGTGCGAACGCGGCGAGATCGTCCATGAACCGGTCCGACGCCGGTTGCAGCGCGACGCCGACCGCCGACAGGTATGCGGTGAGGCGGTCGGCGAAGCCCTCGATGCCGGCGATGGCCGCCTCGACCTGGTCCGTCGCGCCGCGGAAGAAGTGGACCGTGGCCGCCCGCACCAGCTGTTCCTTGCTGCCGGCGAGGGTGTAGAGCGTCGACTTGCTGCAGTGGAGGCGGGACGCGATGTCGTCGAGCGTGAGGTGCGCGAAACCCTCGGCCAGGAGCAGCTCCACCAGCTGGTCGAAGAGTTGGGCTCGGCGAGCGGTGGCGTGAGCTGCGGTCATTCGTGTAATAGTACTGGAGAGAGTCCGTCAGTACTGTGAGGAGTTCCAAGTGCCCGTCGATCGTCTGCTTCCCACCGACGAAGCTCGTGACCTGATTCAGCTCACCCGCGACGTCGCGGACAAGGTGCTGGATCCGATCGTCGACGAGCACGAGAAGAACGAGACCTACCCGGACAACGTGTTCGGCACGCTCGGCGAGGCGGGTCTGCTGAGCCTGCCGTTCCCCGAAGAGTGGGGTGGTGGTGCTCAGTCCTACGAGGTCTACCTGCAGGTTCTGGAAGAACTTGCCGCGCGGTGGGCTGCCGTCGCGGTTGCGGTGAGCGTGCACAGCCTGGCATGTTCGCCGCTGCTCGCCTTCGGCACCGAGGAACAGAAGCAGCGGTGGCTGCCGGACATGCTCGGCGGCAGCCTCATCGGCGCCTACAGCCTGTCCGAGCCGCAGGCCGGCTCCGACGCGGCAGCGCTGGCCTGCAAGGCAACGCCCAAGGACGACGGCTACGTCGTCAACGGGTCGAAGGCGTGGATCACGCACGGCGGCATCGCCGACTTCTACAACCTCTTCGCCCGTACCGGTGAGGGTTCGAAGGGTGTCTCGTGCTTCCTGATTCCGAAGGATCAGGAAGGACTGTCGTTCGGCAAGCCCGAGGAGAAGATGGGATTGCACGCCGTTCCGACGACGTCGGCCCACTACGACAACGCGTTCGTGTCGTCGGAGCGCAGGCTCGGAACAGAAGGCCAGGGTCTTCAGATCGCGTTCAGTGCACTCGATTCCGGTCGTCTCGGTATCGCGGCGGTGGCCGTCGGTATCGCGCAGGCCGCGCTCGACGACGCCGTTGCCTATGCCAACGAGCGCACGACGTTCGGCAAGAAGATCGTCGACCACCAGGGTCTCGGGTTCCTGCTCGCCGACATGGCAGCCGCGGTGGCGTCCGCGCGTGCCACCTACATCGACGCCGCTCGACGACGCGACGCCGGACTCGACTACTCCCGGGGTGCATCCGTCGCGAAGCTGGTCGCCACGGATGCGGCGATGAAGGTGACCACCGATGCCGTTCAGGTGTTCGGCGGTTACGGCTACACGCGCGACTTCCGCGTCGAGCGGTACATGCGCGACGCGAAGATCACGCAGATCTTCGAAGGCACCAACCAGATTCAGCGTCTCGTCATCGCGCGCAGTCTTCGTCAGTGAAGCTCGTGCACCGTCTGTTTTCCGCCCTTGAGCCATCGATTCGGTAGACGGCCGACGAGCTCTCCCAGCGGATTGACCGCTGCCGCAAGCACTTCCACCGTGTCCTGCAGGATGTCGATGCTGACGCTCATGCGTTCGAGATTCGGGGCAAGCGACGACAGTGTCTGCGACAGCGTCACCAGCTGATCCAACGGCCCACCCTGTGCGGTGAGCCGTTCGATGGCCCCGCCCTCGGCGAGCAGCTGTTCGAGCAGGCCGCCCTCCTGGATGGCGCGCTCGAGGATGCCGTCCTCGCGCGTGAGGAGTTCGAGCGGACCGTCGTTCGCGGTCAATCGCTCGAGCGGCCCGTCGACCGCGGTGATGCGATCGAGCAGGCCACCTTCGGCGAGCAGTCGTTCGATGGGTCCGTCCTCGGCGAACAACCGGTCCAGTGGACCTCCCGTCGCCGTGACGCGGTCGACCGGTCCGCCCTCCGCGAGCAGGCGATCGAGTGTGCCTTCGTCGGACGTCAGCCGATCGACGACGCCTCCCGGTGCGAGCAGCCGGTCGAGCGGGCCGCCTGCCCGCAGCGCGTTTCCGAGTGCCCGGTCGTCGGACGTCAGCTGCCCGAGCTGGGACAGCAGCTGCAGCGTTCCGCCCGCGCCTTTCGGCGTGGCAGTACCGGATTCGAGGGCCATACGCGTCGTCGACAATGCGAGTTCGGTGGCCGACAGTGCTGTCTCGGCGACGGCGATCCCGGCGCGCACAGGCAGTGTGATCGCTGACACCCAGTTCATCGTTTTACTGTAACTGCTGGAGACATCAGTGCAGCAGTTTCAGCCCGACGACGCATCCGACGATGCCCATCAGCAGGGCGATCTTGATCCACGACGCCGGTTCGTCGCCCGTGGCCATGGCGTACGCGACGGTCAGAGCGGCGCCGATTCCGACCCAGACGGCGTACGCGGTTCCGGTCGGCAGCGTCCGCATCGCGTAGGCGAGTCCGGCCATGCTGGCGACGAGCGCGACACCGAAGACGACAGTGGGGCTCAGGCGCGAGAACCCTTCGGATTTGCCGAGGGCAGTCGCCCAGACTGCTTCGAGGACACCGGAGATGACGAGAACGATCCAAGCCATGACAGAACACTCCCATGCACCGTCTTGTCGCAGGCCGGGTACGGTGCGCTCGTCCGCTAGTCGTCGAGACTGGTACGAGGGTACCAAACTCCACGTGAGCAGAAATGTAGGCGGTCTCAAGCGGTCATCGCAACGAGCGTCTTGTCGTATGCCTTCAGAGGAGTATCCCATCCGAGGGTCCTACGGGGACGGTTGTTGAGTAGGTCCTCGACCTCGGCGAGCCGTTCTGG
>NZ_JABUCO010000027.1:0-58564 GCF_019835205.1 Rhodococcus sp. BP-261
ACGACACCCCCTCCGCCTCCGCATCGGACACATACCACTCCGGCACCGACGGCACCTCCGACGACCAATCAACGCCCCCACCAACAGCATTCACCGAAACCGCCCCCATCGACTCGTCCCCCACGACTATGAGCCACACCATAGCCGCACCCACCGACAAGATGTAGAACACCAGTTCGAGTGACCGTAACCAGCAGCGCCACAATCGGTTACGGATTCAACTGTCGGAACACTGCCCATGCGTTTCGGACGCCCCCAGAAAACACGAACGGCGGCAACCACCGAAGTGGTTGCCGCCGTTCGCAGAAGAGCTTGATCAGAAGTTGATCATGTGTCCCGCGAGACCGTGGATCGCTTCCTGCAGAGCCTCCGACAACGTCGGGTGCGTGTGGACGTTGCGCGCCAACTCGTTGACCGTCAGGTCCCACTTCTGCGCCAACGTGAGCTCGGGCAGCAACTCGGAGACATCGGGACCGATGAGGTGTCCGCCGATCAGCTCGCCGTACTGGTTGTCCGAGATCAGCTTGACGAAGCCGGTGGCGTCACCGAGTCCGTGTGCCTTGCCGTTCGCGGCGAACGGGAAGTTCGCGACCTTGATGTCACGACCCTCGGCGCGAGCCTGTTCCTCGGTCAGACCGAAGCTGGCGACCTGCGGCTGGCAGAACGTCGCGCGCGGCATCATGCGGTAATCGTCGATCGGCAGCGTCTCGGCTCCACCGATCGTCTCCGCTGCGACGACGCCCTGCGCCTCCGCGACATGCGCGAGCTGCAGCTTGGCCGTCACGTCGCCGATGGCGTAGATGTGCGGCACGTTGGTCTGCATGGTCGAGGTGATGCCGATGGCACCGCGGTCGGTCAACGCGACGCCGGTGTTCTCGAGACCGTAACCCTCCACGCGCGGCGCGAAGCCGACGGACTGCATGACCTTGTCGACGGTGACGGTCTCGACGTCACCGGACTTGTTGTTCTTGATCGACACGGTCACCTTGGAGCCGTCGTCGTCGATCGACTGCACGGCAGCGCCGGTCATCACCTTCACGCCGAGCTTCTTGTACTGCTTCTCGATTTCCTTCGAGACGTCGGCGTCCTCGTTGGGGAGCGCGCGATCGAGAAACTCGACGATGGTGACGTCGACTCCGTAGTTCTTCAGGACGTAGCCGAACTCCATGCCGATGGCGCCCGCACCGACGATGAGGATCGATCCGGGCAGGTCCCGGGTCATGATCTGCTCTTCGTAGGTGACGACGTTCTTGCTCAGCTCGGTGCCGGGCAGCAGCTTGGTGGTGCTACCGGTGGCGATGATCGCGTTGTCGAACGTGACCGTCTCCGTGCCGCCCTTGCTGAGCTCGACCTCGATCGTGTTGGCGTCGGTGAACTTACCGAGGCCGTCGTACTCGGGGATCTTGTTCTTCTTCATCAAGAAGTGGATGCCCTTGACGCGTCCCTCGGCCACCTTGCGGCTGCGGTCGAATGCGGCACCGAAGTCGAAGCTCGCCTCTCCCGAGATACCGAAGAGCTTGGCCTCTTTGGTGAAGAGGTGCGCCAGCTCGGCGTTACGGAGAAGAGCCTTCGACGGGATGCAGCCGACGTTCAGGCACACACCACCCCAGTACTTCTTCTCGATGATGGCGGTGCTCAGGCCCAGTTGTGCCGCGCGGATAGCAGCGACGTACCCACCGGGGCCGGCTCCGAGGACAACGACGTCATAGTGTGAGGTCACGAGTCCCCAGGGTAGTCCCGTCGCGTATCACTGTCTCGAGATGGTCCCGTTACTCACGGGTAGCCCCCACGACCTCATACCGACATTCCACCTTTGACGATCAACACCACCGACACCGTACCGAGCACCACGGAGATGATCGTCGAACTGTGCTTGACAAGCCATTCCCGCCAGGACCGTTGCATCGCTTCGGCTTTCGCGCCTGCCATCGCGAGCACGACCAGCGGTGCGACGACTCCGAGCGTCGCGACCAGCACCCAGAGGACGGCGGCACCGACCGCTTCGGGTCCGTGCAGTTCGAGCAGCGTCAACTCCGCGACCGCCACGGTCACCAGCGCGTAGTTCGGCACCCACAACCCGAGCAGGAACGCCGCGACGACGCCGACGCGGTCGAGCCCGCTGAGCCATTTCGGTGTCGTCGGTTCGTGTCGTCGCCGACGAATCCAGAACACGAGTACGAACAGCGCAAGCAGGATCCCGACGACCAGTTCGATCCATGCCACGAGATGTCCGGTGGACTTCGCTCGCGGACCGGGAGGCAGCAACGTCGCGGCGAGAATCATGACGACGGCCAAGGCGAGAACGTAACCGGCCGCATACGCGGCGACTTTCACCGGGCCGCGATCGGTGGCCGCGAGAAGGAACGCGGGCACGAGGGACCACGGCCACACCATGACGACCAGACCCACGAGTGCGAACGTCAGCGCATGGCCCGTCATCTTCGGAGACAGTACCCGCGCAGGTAGAAATGACGCATGAGCAACACCGAAGACCCGTACCTGTGGCTCGAGAAGGTCACCGACGACGCGGCCCTGGACTGGGTGCGCACCCGCAACGCGGCAACCACCGAGTTCATGAAGAGCGACGAGTTCGACGCCATCCAGGCGCGCGTTCGCGAAATCCTCGACACGGACGCCCGCATTCCGTACGCGCGTCGCCGCGGCGACTACCTCTACAACTTCTGGCGCGACGCGACCCACGTGCGCGGGCTGTGGCGTCGGACCACGATGGAGGAGTACCGCAAGGACTCCCCCGAATGGGACGTCCTGCTCGACCTCGATGCCGTCGCCGACGCCGAAGGCGAGAACTGGGTCTGGAGCGGCGCACAGGTTCTGCGCCCGGACCAGAAGATCGCGCTGGTGACGCTGTCCCGCGGCGGCGCCGACGCGACCGTCGTGCGTGAATTCGACCTGGAGACAAGGACTTTCCGCAATGCGGACGACGGCGGCTTCTACGTCGCCGAAGCGAAGACCGACATCGGTTACATCGATTCCGACGCCGTCTACATCGGTACCGATTTCGGCGACGGCTCGCTCACCGACTCCGGCTACCCGCGGATCGCGAAGCGGTGGCAGCGCGGCACCGAACTGTCCGAGGCGACGACCGTGTTCGAGGGCAAGCCGTCGGACATCTCGATCTCTGCATGGCACGACCGGACTCCCGGATTCGAACGCGACTTCGTCCAGCGCGCCACCGACTTCTACAACGCCGAGCTCTATGTGCTGGAGAGCGACGAACTCGTCCTCGTCGACGTGCCGACGGACGCGACGGCGTCGGTCCACAAGGATTGGCTGCTCGTGCGCACGATGACGGACTGGACCGTCGGCGGCACGACGTACCCGGCCGGCGCGCTGCTCGCCACGAACTTCGACGCGTTCGTGCGCGGTGAGCGTGATCTGACGGTCCTGTTCGCGCCGGACGAGCACCGCTCGCTGCATCAGTGGGCGTGGACCGAGAATCACCTGCTTGTCGTCACGCTGTTCGACGTCGCCACCGAGGTACGGGTCTACACACCGGGCGACGACGGCTGGAGCGACCGACCGATGACCGGTCTGCCCGAGCTGACGTCGATCGAGATCGTCGGCACGGATTCGGAGGAGAACGGCGACGAGTTCTTCCTGTCGTCGAGCGGCTACCTCACGCCCGCGACGCTGCTGTACGGCACGGTCGGGGGAGAAATCGAGGCGCTGAAGCAGGCGCCGTCGTTCTTCGACACCACCGGTTTGGCCGTCGCCCAGCATTTCGCGACGTCCGACGACGGCACGAAAATTCCATACTTCGTCGTGCGCCGCGACAATGCAGAGCCAGGACCTACCCTGCTCTACGGCTACGGCGGCTTCGAGATCTCGATGACGCCGTCGTACAGCGGCGCGACGGGCCTCGCATGGCTGGAACGAGGCGGCACGTACGTCGTCGCCAATATCCGCGGTGGCGGTGAGTACGGCCCCGAGTGGCACACACAGGTCCTGCGCGCCGGTCGGCACAAGGTCCACGAGGACTTCGCGGCTGTCGCCCGGGATCTCGTCGAACGTGGCATCACGACGCATCGGCAGCTCGGCGCCCAGGGCGGCAGCAACGGCGGTCTGCTGATGGGCATCATGCTGACGAAGTACCCCGAGCTGTTCGGAGCCATCGTCTGCCAGGTGCCGCTACTGGACATGAAGCGCTACCACCTGCTGCTGGCCGGAGCCTCGTGGGTGGCCGAGTACGGCAACCCCGACGATCCCGACGAGTGGGCGTTCATCTCCGAATACTCGCCCTACCAGAACGTCGTCGGACCCGCGGACAAGGAATATCCGCCGATCCTGATCGCGACGTCGACGCGGGACGACCGGGTCCATCCCGGCCACGCCCGCAAGATGGCCGCACGCCTCGAAGAGCTGGGCCAGGACGTTCGCTACTTCGAGAACATCGAGGGCGGCCACGGCGGTGCCGCAGACAACGCCCAGATGGCGTTCAAGACGACACTCGCGTTTCAGTTCCTGTGGACGACCCTCAACGCTTGAACCACTCGACCACCTCGGCGACGACCGAGCCCGGCTGACGGATCCATTCGATATGACCACGCGGTGACTCCAGATGCCGTGTGGTGATATCGGCGCGCGGAAACTTCTGCAGCAGGTTGTCCATGGAACTCCGGGGGGCCATGTCGTCGCCGGCCAGCGTGACGGCGAGGATCGGCAGCTTCAGCCTGCCGATCCTCTCCTCGTAGTCGATGTCGGCGCCCGACGGCTCGATCCTGCCGGTGCGTGCGAATCGCGACCAGTCGTCGATCAACACCTTCGACTGACGGCCGAAACCGCCGATGTCGATACGATCCCCTGGCCAGAAACCCGCGATGCTGCTGGTCAGCGACATGGCCGCCGCACCGACGAACAGCGAAGCACCTCGCGCGACGCCGAAACCGCGGTGGTACGGCGATCCCGATGCCACCAGGATCAACCCGCCGAGGCGGCCACGGATGCGCGACGCGTACAGCGACGCGAGTTGACCGCCCATGCTGTGGCCGAGCGCGTACGGCGTCGCGTCGGGAAATCGCTCCCGGACCACTTCGAAGACCGCGGGGAAGTCGACCGAGACGAGTTCCTGATAGCCGTACCTGCTGGCGCTGCTGGGCTTGGGCCTACTGTCACCCTGGCCACGCAGATCGGCGAGCGCGACGTGCATGCCCTCGTCCGCCAGCCGCTCGGCGAACAGCTGGTAGTAGCCGGCCGGGATACCGAGACCCGGCAGCACGACGACGACGGGAACATCCCACTTGGGAGGGACAGCGGACTCGAACAGCCTTACCGGGACGACGTCGCCGCCGGGCATCTGAATCGGAACGGTCTCCACGACCGCCAAGACTAAGGCCTACACGAACGAACGTCGGCCGGGGCCAACCTGTGCGGTTGGCCCCGGCCGACGTAGGAGGCTTGAAGCAGACGTTGACTCAGCCCGCTGGCGTCTCGGGTGCCTCTGCGCTGCCGGAGAACAGCAATGCGAGCAGGGCGAGCAGGCCGGAGGTGTCGAGTTCGCTGGACATGAAATGAGCTCCTTCTATTCGAGGGTTCTATTCCGATGGAGTGACGATCACGAAACAATCACTGCCACTTACGTTTCTATCAAGCGAATCGAAACTCCGCCAGGGGCTCGGCGATAAAAGTCCAAAAGCAGCAAAGCGTCGACCAAACCAGAATACAGCTTTTACAAAAGCGAACGAGGCGCCGCGACTCGAGTGAGTCGCGGCGCCTCGTTCGAACCTGGCCGGAGCCCTATCAGGCAGCGCTGCCCGAGGTCAGAGCACCGACGATCTGGTCGACGATTGCGTCGACGATTCCGTCGTAGACGCCGGAAACGATGTCACCAAGGAAGGTTGCTGCGGAACCCATGAATTACTCCTCCAGTTGAACTGCTCGGCCGCCACGTCACGACCCGCCTCCTTCTTACCTCATATGCATCGACGAGGTAACAGCGGGACCATGAAATCGGGAAATAAACCTGATTTGCCGACATTTCGACGACGGATTCGCGGCGACCGGTTAGGAGAGGATCATTCTCCGATCACGTCACGCGCACGTCCGACCAACAACGGGTCTGTTTCTCCGACGACTTCCTGATCCTTGTTTGCGTAATCGAACTTGTTCAGAACGAAGCGCATCGCGTTGAGCCGGGCGCGCTTCTTGTCGTTGCTCTTCACGATGGTCCAGGGCGCGACGTCGGTATCGGTGGCACGGAAGTTCTCCTCCTTCGCCGCCGTGTAGGCATCCCACTTGTCCAGCGAGGCCAGGTCCATCGGCGACAGCTTCCACTGCCGGACCGGGTCGACCTGACGGATGGCGAAGCGCGTGCGCTGCTCGAGCTGGGACACCGAGAACCAGAACTTGGTGAGGCTGATCCCGTCGTCGACGAGCATTTGTTCGAAGAGCGGCGCCTGCCGAACGAATCGCGCGTGCTGGTCTTCGTCGCAGAATCCCATCACACGCTCGACGCCTGCGCGGTTGTACCAGGAGCGGTCGAACATGACTATCTCGCCGGCAGCGGGGAGGTGCTGAATGTAGCGCTGGAAGTACCACTCCGTGGACTCGCGCGCCGACGGCTTCTCCAGCGCGACGACGCGTGCGCCGCGCGGGTTCATGTGTTCCATGAAGCGCTTGATGGTGCCGCCTTTGCCTGCGGCGTCGCGGCCTTCGAACACGATGACGTGGCGTCGGCCGGTCTCTTTCGTCCACATCTGGAGCTTGAGCAGTTCGATCTGAAGCAACCGCTTCTGCATTTCGTACTCGGCGCGGGACATGCGCTCGTCGTAGGGATATCCCTCGCGCCAGGTGTCGACGACTCGCCCGTCGGGGACCGTCAGCAGGATGGGATCGTCGTCGTCGCTGTCGTCGACGACGAAACCGCTGGTATCCGTGAGGTCCACGGCTGCGTCGAGATTGCCGACCGAGCTGAAATCGTGAGTCATGGGCCGAAAGCTAGCCCCCGGCGGCAACAAGATGGTGACAAGAAGGTGAACTCGGTCGTGCGCCCTCTGCGGTTTCGTCGGTCACGCAGAAGGCGCACGGAGAGCAACTACGAGCTGGATCCGGCGCTTCCGGTTCCGTCTCCGAGGAGGCCGCTGAGGATAGCGCCCAGGCCTGCGCCTGCAGCAGCGTCGTCGCCCGTGCCGCCGAGAATTCCGCCGAGCACTGCGCCGAGGAGGGTTCCGAGCATGAGAAAAGTCCTTTCGAGGGGTGATGAGCAGTCGAACGAGCACACACTATCCGGCGAAACCCGCTGTGTCCTAGCTGGTTTCGAAAAAAGGCCGTACGGGTGTTTCGGGCCGGATTCCATGCTTACGGTCGGTGAAGACTTCGGGGTCGAGATGGGGGAAATTCCCGATGTGCCGGGAGGTCTCCGCCGAGCAGACTCTTTCTCATGACATACACCAACGCCCCGAAAGAGTTCGTCCGCTCCGATTCGCAGAAGATGGTCGCCGGTGTCTGCGGCGGCGTCGCCGAGTACTTCGGCATCGACGTCAATCTCGTTCGCGTCCTGACGGTGATCGGCGCCTTCGTGTCCTTCGGCACCGTCGCCCTCGTCTACCTCGCGGCCTGGATGCTCATGCCCGAGCGATCCTGAGGTGTAGGCGGGCGTACTGCTGGGCGCCCCGGGATGGATGCCGTTAACCTACCGATCATCATGATTCAGCCAGCAGTGACGATTCGCGCCTTCGGGCCGATCCGTGCGGACGTCGACGGGCGGCCCGTCTCGTTGGGCAGCCGCGGCCAGCGCACCGTGCTCACGCGCCTCGTACTGGCGCGTCGGCGCGTCGTCAGCACGGACCTGTTGATCGAGGATCTGTGGGCGGGCGATCCGCCGCCGAGGGCGCTCGGTGCGCTGCAGGTGCACGTCTCGAATCTGCGGCGCGTGCTCGAACCGAACCGTCCACCGCGCTCGCCCGCGACCGTGCTGATCAGCGCGCCTCCGGGATACGCGCTGACCCTGCCCGACGAGGCCGTCGACGTCTGGCAGTTCGAGCATCTCGTCGACCGGACCGACCGCTACACCGACGCGTTGGCTCTGTGGACCGACGGCCCGTACCGGGAGGTTTCCGACGCCGCATGGGCCGCGTCGGAAGTCACCCGGCTCGAGGATCTCCGTCGCACCGCGGTCGAACGCCGAGCCGCCGACATGATCGCCCGCGGCAACCACGCTGCCGTCGTCAGCGATCTCGAATCCGTGATCGCCCTCGCGCCCGACCGCGAGGAATCCGTCCGACTCCTCGCCCTCGCGCTCTACCGCGGCGGCAGGCAATCCGACGCGCTCGCCGTGCTCCGGCGTTCCCGCGACTATCTGGCCGACGAGTTCGGGATCGATCCCGACCCGACACTTCGCACCCTGGAATCGGACATCCTGGCGCACAGCGTGGACGAGGTGCAGGTCGAGGAGGTTCACGCCGTCGTCGCGCCGGTCGTTCCCGCTGAACGCTCGACCGCGCAGGCCGATCCTGAGGTCGCCAACGGTCGACCGGACGATCTCGCGGCGCTCGTCGCGGCAGCAGACACGGCGGCCGCGTCGGGACTCGGGATCGCGTGGATCGGCGGCGAGGCAGGCGAGGGCAAGAGCACGTTGGCGTCGATGCTGAGTGCCGAACTGCGGCAACGACAGTGGAACATCGGGTGGGGTCGCTGCCCCGAGGTCGACGGCGCCCCTCCCGGGTGGGCGTGGAGCGAGGTCCTGCAGTCGCTCGCGAACGTCGCGGGCATGGACGACGACGTCCGCGACAAGCTGGCCCCGATCCTTCCACGATCATCGGAAATCGATACAGCACAACCATTCTGGCTCGGCAAATGGGTTGCGGACTACCTCTGCCGGCTCGCCGAGTCGTCGCCCATCCTCGTGGTCCTCGACGACGTCCACCGCGGCGACGCGTTGACGCTCTCGGTGCTGCGGCAACTCGCGACGGACGCACGCGGGGCGCACATCCTGGTCGTCGCAACGTTCCGATCGTCGGAAATCACCGAGGATCTCACGTCCGCGTGGGCGACGCTGCTCGACGTGCCGAGCACACGACTCGAACTCGCGGGCTTGCCGCCGGATCGAATGGCCGCCGTCGCAGCTGATTTCGGTCTTGTCGATCCGAGTCCGGACACACTGGCACTGCTCGCGACGCGCACCGAAGGCAACCCGCTGTTCCTGCGCGAGCTCGTCCGCCTCATCGTGTCCGAAGGCGCGCCTGCCGCGCGCGAAGCGATCCCGACCGGTATCGGAGAAGTACTGCGCCGCAGACTTTCCCGACTTCCCGAGCACACGGTCACCACCCTGCGACGGCTGTCCGTCCTCGGCCGCGAATCCGACCTCGACACGCTGCTCGAGATGACCAAGGCCGACGAAGACCAACTGCTCGACGATCTCGAACCCGCGGTGCTTGCAGGCTTGTTGACCGAACGAGCTGCCGACCGACTGCAGTTCACCCACGCGCTCGTCCGCGACACGCTGTACCTCGACCTGCCCAAGTTGCGACGCAGGCGACTGCACGCGCAGGCGTATGCGGTGCTGCGCGATCGCGCGCCCGAGGACCTCGCACTCCTCGCGCATCACGCCGCACTCGGCGCGACCTCGACGACAGCCATCGAGTCGACGCACGTGATCGCCGCCGCCGCGCACCGAGCGGAGTCTCTGTCGTCGCACAAAGATGCTCTCGCCCTGTGGAATTCCGCACTGGAGACGCTCGATCTCGACCCGATGGCACCGGCCACCGAACGACTCGCCCTGCTGATCAGGGTCGTCGCATCGCTCGCACGGGCGGCGAACACCCGGGAAGCACGGGTGCGTCGGCAGGAGGCGATCGACATCGCGTGGGCACTCGACGACCGTCGCGCGCTGCTCGACGCCGTGACGTCGTGGCGCGCACCCGTCATCTGGCACATCCGCGAAGGCATCGCCGACGAGGGAATTCTGCGCCACGTGAACGCGCTCCTCGCCGATCCCGATGTGGGAGAAGCCGATCGGACTCGTCTCCTGGTCACGTCGGTGTTCGAGATCGAGGGTCTCGACTCCGCGACCGCAAGCAAACAGGCCGTCGACGCGGTCGCACTGGCCGAGCGGCTGGGGGACCCCGAACTGCTGTGCCTGGCCTTGAATGCGTTCGGCTACATTGCATTCGGACCCGATCACGACGACGAACGCGTCGCACGTGCCGAGCAGCTGCTCGCCGTCGCCACCGACATCGGTTCGGCCGAATACCAAGCGCTCGCCCACTTCCAGCTGTTCCTCGCGTGCAACGCCGTCGTCGACCTCGAAGGGGCCCGGTCGCACGTGCGTGACGCCATCCAACTCGCCAGTGGTGCTGCACTGACGCAGTTGCTCGGCGTGTTGACGATCTTCGGTGGCCTCGTCGATGTGCTCGCCGGTCGATACGGCGTCGCCGCCGCCCGCTACGAAGCCGTCGCCGACTACATGGACGAGCAGGGCACGTCGCACGGATTCGAGATCCGCTACATCGGACGCCTGGCGACCGCCATCGCGACCGACTCGTACGACGGCATCCTCGACGACTTCCCGACGCTCGACGGCGACCTCCCCGTCCGGATTCACAACCCGTGGGTGCTGGCGCTGGCACGCAGCGGCAACATGAGCCGTGCACGAGAGATCTGGGCTCGAACCGAGCCGTACCAGCGGGACTACTACTGGCGCGGGATGACGGCCGTGCGAGCGCTCGCTGCCGCCGCCCTGGGCGACATCGACGTGTGCCGCGAGTGCTACGACGAATTGCTGCCGTTCGCAGGCACCTTCGCGGGCGTCGACAGCGGGTCCCTGTACTGCGGTGCCGTCGACTCTGCACTCGCCGCCACCGCCGACGTTCTCGGGATGCACGACGCGGCCGCCGACCATCGCGCCGCCGCCGAGCGTCTCGTTGCGTCGACGAAGGATCTACTGGCCGATCCTCAGTGGATGGACGCTCGCTGATCGCTGTTCATCCGAACGGGTGAATTTGCGCTTTTCCGCTGGTCCGGCCCGGCGTCGACCCCGATGATCGACTCGGTCCAAGAGTTCTCCAAGTCGACTGCAATCCCCCGGTGGTCAGCTGTGCTCACACCACACCAGCCCAGAGAAGGACGAGCGAACACGATGACCACCACCGAATCCAACGCCGTACCCACCGAACTGAACCTCGCGACCCGCGGCCTCGTGCTGGAGCCCGGCTCGGCCGACTACGTCGTCGAGGTATCCGGCTTCAACGTCGCCGTCGACCACCAACCGGCCGCGGTCCTCGTCGCAGCCGATGCCGACGACGTCGCCGCAGCAGTGCGCGTCGCCGCGCGGGCCGGGATGAAGATCGCGGTCAAGTGCACCGGCCACAGCGCCGTTGCCGCAGGTCCGGACACGATTCTGATCAGCACCCGCGCGCTCGAGACGCTGACGATCGACCACCACGGGCGAACCGCCACGATCGGCGCGGGCGTCGTCTGGCAGCAGGTTCTCGACGCGGCCGCGCCCTACGGCCTCGCCGGACTCGCCGGCTCCTCGACGACCGTCGGCGCCGTCGGATACACCCTCGGAGGCGGACTCAGCCCGATCGCTCGGACATACGGTTTCGCCGCAGATCACGTCCGCAGCATCGAGGTCGTCACCGCCGACGGAGTCGTGCGCCGAGCGGACGAGCACCAGAACGCCGACCTGTTCTGGGCGTTGCGCGGCGGGGGTGCCGCGTTCGGCATCGTGACCGAGATCGTCGTCGACCTGTTCCCGATTCAGACCGTCCTCGGCGGCGGGATCTTCTTCGACATTGCCGACGCGCGTGCCGTCGTCCAGGCGTGGCGGTCGTGGGTTCCGACGCTCCCCGATTCCGTGACGACGTCCGTCGCCGTCCTGCATCTGCCACCCGTCCCGGAACTGCCGGAACCGTTGCGCGGCCGGACCGTCCTGCATCTGCGGTATGCGCACGTCAGCTCGACCGAGGACGGGTACGCGCTGCTGGCCCCGATGCGAGGCGTCGCTCAGCCGGTCATGGACACCGTCGGCGAGATCCCGTTCGCTGCGATCGCCGCCGTGCACATGGACCCGACCGATCCGATGCCCGCGATGGAACGCGGGCTGCTGCTGACCGAACTCACCGACGACGCGGCCGAAGTCTTCCTCGGCGCAGCCGAACTACCGCTCGCCGTCGCCGAACTGCGTGCGATGGGCGGTGCGCTGGGTCGTCGGCCGGCGAGTGCGAATGCCGTCGCCGGACGCGACGCCGCGTTCAACCTGTTCGCCGTCGGCGTCCTCGTCCCGCCGATCGCCGACGCCGTCCCCGCCGCTCTCGACGGGTTCGTCGATCGGTTCGAGCCGTGGACCTGCGGCGCATTCGTCAACATGGCAGGTGCAGCCACCGGCGTCCCGGCCGACCGGGTGCGCAGCGCATGGTCCGCCGACACCCGGGACCGTCTGGAGTCGATCCGAGCCGAGGTCGATCCGCAGGGAGTCTTCTCGGCGGCCTCGCGCTGGTAGGGCGGCTACGCCGCCCGTGCGCGGAACGTTGGCCCAGGGTGCAACTTTCCGCGTACGGGTGCGTCAGCGCACCAGCCACCCACACGGCGACGCCAGGTCGTCCGCGCTGTCGGGGCCCATCGTCCCGGGAGCGTAGTTCTCGACGCGCGGCGGGTTGTCCAGCAGCGGCGCCGCGACCTTCCAGACCTGCGCGAGACCGTCGGGACGGGTGAACAACGACCGGTCGCCGTTCAGCACGTCCAGGATGAGACGCGAGTACGGCGACAGTGGTTCCGCGTCGGGAACGCATTTGAGCGGCAACGACAGATGCCCGACCGACAGGTCGAAGTCCGGGCCCGGTTCCTTCACCGTCATCGACATGTCGATCGCTCCGTTGCCGGACAGGTCGAACGACAGGACGGTGCCGTCGTCGGGGATCCCGGTCAGCGGGCTGTTCGGGGGCTTACGGAACACCAGCGACACACGTTGTGCACTGACACCCAACATCTTTCCGGTGCGGAGCAGGAACGGCACGCCGCGCCAGCGATCGGTGTCGACCCACAGCTTGGCCGCGACGAACGTGTCGACGGTGGAATCGTCCGCGACGCCCTCGACGTCGCGATAGCCGTCGTACTGGCCGAGGACGACCTCCGAGGTGTCGATCGGCCGGAACGACCCGATCACGCTCTCGCGCGCCGATTGAAGATCCTCGGCACTCATCGACGCGGGCGGCTCTATCGCGACCTCCGCTGCGACCTGGAACAGATGCGTCACCAGCATGTCCAGCACGGCGCCGGTCTCGTCGTAGAACTCGGCGCGATCGTCGATGTTCAGCGTCTCGGGGACGTCGATCTGCACCTGCTCGACATGCCGGGAATTCCAGATGCCGTCGACCATGCCGTTCGCGAACCGCAGAACGTGCAGATTCTGCGTCGCTTCCTTACCGAGGAAGTGGTCGATCCGGTAGACCTGCTTCTCGTCGAGCACGCCGTGGACGACCTTGTCGAGCTCCTCGAAATTCTTCTGCGACGTCCCGAACGGCTTCTCGTAGACGACGCGCGCGCCCTCGGCCAGGCCGTGCGCGCCGAGCGCCTTCGTGTAGTCCTCGAACGTGGTCGGGGGCAGGGCGATGTAATGCACCAGCTGGGCGTCGTCGCCGACGTCCTTGCGGGCGGCCTCGATCACGTCGGGCAGCGCGCCCGGATCGTCGACGGTGAATCCTTTGCCTGCGAACCGAATTCGTTCGGAGAACGCATCCCAGTGATCGGTGCCGGACCCGAACTCGTCCAACGCGTCGTGCACGTGGTCGCGGAACTCCTCGTCGGACGTGTCGTGCCGGCCGTTGCCGATCAGCACCCATTTCTCGGGAAGCAGGCCCCCGGCATGCAGCTCGTAGAACGACGGCAGCACCATCCGCTTGGCAAGGTCACCGGTCGCACCGAACAGGACGAAGATCGTGGGTTGCACAGACGCCATGTGGTCCATCATGCACCCGTCGGCGAAAACGTGGTTACAGTCGGGCCGATGGAAAGATCACGGTTTCACGGGGAAATCTACGGGGTAGGTACCGAATCCGGTGTGCGGATCGTCGTCGGCCACTGGACGGATTCGCCACTGGGAGAGTTCACGGACATCATGGTCGAGTTTCCCGACGGCCGCAGACTTCTCCTGGCACCGTCGGACGCCGTGCGCGAATTCGTCACGTCCACCTACACGTTCGACGACACACTCATCACGCCGGTGACGTTCGGACCGGAGATCACGGCCGGGCCCTTGACGCTGCGCGTGGTTGTCGGTGGCGTCACGCCCCTCGGACGATTGTTGCGCGTGATCCCGTCGACGGTGTCGACGGCACCGTGGTTCTGCGCCCTGACCGACCCGATCGCCCGCGTCGTTCTGCGTGGTGTGCGTACCCGCGGCAGCGCAGGCAACGGTCGACGCGAGTACTACGGTGCCCGCGATCAACACCGCATCACCGCGGCATCCGCGTCGTGGGACGGAGAGGACCTGGGCGCACTGACGCCCGTCGATCCTCCCGTCACCTTCGGCTTCGGCAGCACACCCACCTCGCCGTCCGTCACCACCATCACGACGACGATCGACTCCTAGGCGAGTTCCACCCCTGCCGCGGCCAATTCCTCCAAAGAGGCCTTCGAGGACTGGGCGGCCACCCCCGCCACGTACTCGGTCAGCACGCGCACCGACAGCCCCGCCTCGATCGCGTCGAGCGCCGACGCCCGCACGCAGTAGTCCGTCGCGATGCCCACGACGTCGATGTCGGAGACCTCGTTCTGCTTCAGAATGTCCGTCAGCGACGTACCGTTCTCGGCCACACCCTCGAACGCGGAATACGACGGCTTCCCCTGCCCCTTGAACACGTGAAAGTCCACCGACCCCGTGGACAGATCGGGGTGGTACTCGGCGCCTTCCGTACCCGCGACACAGTGCACCGGCCAAGTCGTCGTGAAGTTCGGGGCCTCGTCCGTCGCGAAGTGTCCCCCGTTGTCGCTGTCGGCGTCGTGCCAGTCGCGCGAAGCCACGATGACGTCGTACTCGTCGCCTTCCCGGGCGAGGAGCGTGCTCACCTTTCGGGCGACGTGCGCACCGCCGTCGACACCGAGCGCGCTGCCCTCGGTGAAATCGTTCTGAACGTCGACGATCAACAAAGCTCGAGTCATGGTGTCCAGTATCCCCGCGGACGGAGAGGGGTGCATGGTGCTCCCCAACTCCACGAAATCCGCGGGATCCCGCATATTTCCTGGAATCAGGGAGCGTTATACCCGGGTAGCGATCTGCGCCGCCAGCAGTACCCGCGCCTGACCGGCCCGGAGCACCGGCGAGAACACGGCACCCGCGTCGACGAGGTCTGCCCCGCCTCCCCCGCCGCCGTAGCTCGGCTCGATCTCGCCGACGGGCACGCGCGTGGTCACGACGACCGGAACACCCTCGGCCGTACAGGCTTTCACCGCCGCGACCACATCCGCATTCGTGTTCCCCGAGCCGAGTGCCTGCAGCACGATGCCCTGGGTGCCCGCGGCGCGGTACGCGTCGATCGCCACCGCGTCGACACCCGGGTAGAGCGCGACGATGTCGACGCGGACGCCGGCAATCGCACTGCGCGGCAGCACGGTTCGGGGTTCGGCCGAACTGGCGAACGCGTCGAGCTCGGACGTGTGGCACTTCCACAACCCCCGCGCAGGCAGCGTGCGTCCGCCGAACACCACGAGAACCCCACGGCCTCGGTTCGCCGAATCCGTCACAGCACGCACAGCTGCATCGACATTCGCCGGCCCGTCGGGGTCGGAATGATCGGATGTACGCTGAGCCCCGGTGAACACGACCGGGCGAGGGTCGTCGTGGAACAGATCAACGAGAAGCGAGCTCTCCTCCATGGTGTCCGTGCCGTGCAGAACGACGACGCCGTCGCACTCCGTGTCCTCCAGCGCCTCGGCAACCGCGTCGACGATGCGGTCCATGTCCGCGAAGTCGAAACTCGAGCTGTCCTTGGACATCAGGTCGACGACCTTCACCTCGGCGGCGAGGTCGAACCGCGCTGCGCCGGGGCGGCTGACGCCGTTCTCGTCACGGCTGCTGGCGATCGTGCCACCCGTGGTCAGGAGGGCGATGTAAGACAAGCGGTCATACCTCTCGATCTTCTGCAAGTGTGCGAATCCGATTGCGGCACAGGAACCAGCCGGCAACGAAAAGAGGTGCGATGAACAGGATGGACGCGATGGTCCACGTGCCCACCGGCTTGTCGAACGCCATCAGAATCAGCACGGCGAGCAGGAAGCCCAGTGTTGCGATGCCCGTGTAGGGCGCACCGAACATGCGGAACTTCGGCCGCTCCAGAGTCCCGCGGCGCGCGAGCCACCACAGTTTCAGCTGGCACATGACGATGACACCCCACGCGCTGATGATACCGAGAGCAGCCAAGTTCAAGACGATCTCGAACGCCTGCGCAGGCACGGCCGCGTTCAGTCCGACGCCGGCGAGCGCGACGAGTGCCGTCAACGCGATGCCGCCGTACGGCACACCTGCCTTGTTCATTCGTGCGGCGAACTTCGGCGCCGACCCGGCGACCGCCATCGAATGCAGAATGCGGCCCGTCGAATACAGTCCGGCGTTCAGCGAGGACAGCGCCGCCGTGAGGACGACGAGGTTCATGATCGCGTCGGCACCCTGCACGTCGATCGCACCGAAGAACGTGACGAAGGGACTCTCCCCCGCGTGATATGCGGTGTAGGGCAACAGAAGCGACAGCAACAGAACCGATCCGACGTAGAACACGAGAATGCGCACGATGACCGTGTTGATGGCCTTCGGGATGACCTTCTCCGGCTCGGCCGTCTCACCTGCTGCGGTTCCGACCAATTCGATCGACGCGTACGCGAACACGACACCCTGGATGACGACGATCGCAGGAAGCAACCCGTTGGGAATCAATCCACCGTTGTCGGTGATGACGCTCAGGCCGGGTGACTGCCCGTCGATCGGCGTTCCGAACAGCACGTAGTACACACCGACGGCCAAGAACGTCACCAGGGCAATGACTTTGACCAGTGCGAACCAGAATTCGAGCTCACCGAACACCTTGACCGACACCAGGTTCAAGCCGAGCACGAGCACCAGCCCGATCAGCGCGAACACCCACTGATCGACGTGTCCGAGCGGTGCCCAGTACTTCTTGAAGAAGTTCATGTACAGCGCGACGGCGGTGACGTCGACGACCGCTGTCATCGCCCAGTTCATCCAGTACAGCCAGCCGGCCGCGAACGCCATCTTCTCACCGAAGAATTCGCGTGCGTACGACACGAAGCTGCCCGACGACGGCCTGTGCATGACGAGTTCGCCGAGCGCCCGCAGGATCAGGAACGCGAAGAATCCACACAGGGCGTACACGAGGACCAGCGCGGGGCCTGCATCGTGCAGGCGTCCACCGGCGCCCATGAACAGACCGGTGCCGATGGCGCCACCGATCGCGATCATCTGAATCTGGCGTGGTGCCAGCGACTTTCGATAACCGAGATCTTCCTCGACTATCGGTCTCGTGTTGTCGACGGTCATGGGTCCTACCTTGTCGAGGTTGCTGGGGCGTCGGCGTGCTCGGTCGGCACGACGCGGAGGTTGGCGAGATGTTCGGGGCTGAGCAGGCGATCGAGTTCGTCGCGGGCGAGCAGTTTCTTCTCGAGCACGAGGTCGACGACATTGCGCCCGGTCAGCAGGGCTTCCTTGGCGATTGCCGTCGACTCGACGTACCCGAGGTACGGGCTGAGTGCGGTCACGAGTCCGATGGAGTTCTCGACGCGGTCACGCAGCAGGTCGGCGTTGGCGGTGATGCCGTCGACGCATCGCGTGGCGACGGTGCGGCACGCCGCACCGAGGTGGGCCATGCCCTCCGACAACGACTTCACGATGATCGGCTCGAATGCGTTGAGCTGCAACTGTCCTGCCTCGGCGGCCATCGTGATGGTGACGTCGTGACCGATCACCTCGTAGGCGACCTGATTGAGAACCTCCGGGATCACCGGGTTCACCTTGCCGGGCATGATCGACGAACCGGCTTGCATCGCAGGAAGATTGATCTCGTTGAGCCCGGCGCGCGGACCCGACGACAGCAGACGCAGGTCGTTGCAGATCTTCGACAGCTTCACCGCGACGCGCTTCAGCACGCCGGACAGGTGCACGAACTGGCCGACGTCCTGCGTCGCCTCGATCAGATCGGTCGCCGTGACGAGCGGAAGCCCGGTCTTGCGTCGCAGATGCTCGCAGGCCGACGCCGTGTATCCGACGGGCGCGTTCAGCCCGGTTCCGATGGCCGTCGCACCGAGGTTGATCTCGCCGACGAGCAGCGCGGCTTCCTCCAGCCGCGAGCAGTCCTCGTCGATCATGATCGCGTAGGTGCCGAACTCCTGGCCGAGCGTCATCGGTACTGCGTCCTGCAGCTGCGTCCGTCCCATCTTCACGACGGTGGCGAACTCGACGGCCTTGCGCTGGAACGCGTCGCGCAGGAAATTCAGCGACTCGATCAGTTCGTGGACCGCGTAGATGGTCGCGATGTTGACGGCCGTCGGATAGACGTCGTTGGTGGACTGACTGGCGTTGACGTGCTCGTTCGGGTGCAGATGGGAGTAGTCGCCGCGGGCATACCCGAGGATTTCGAGGGCGCGGTTGGCGATCACCTCGTTGGCGTTCATGTTGGTCGACGTGCCCGCGCCGCCCTGGATGACGTCGACGACGAACTGCTCGTGCAGCTTGCCGTCGAGAATTTCCTGGCACGCCTGACGGATGGCATTGCCGCGAGTGGCGTCGAGGATGCCGAGTTCTTCGTTGGCGGCCGCCGCTGCCCATTTGACGGCAGCGAGACCCCGGATGAGGTGGCCGTTCGTGTTGATGGCGCGCCCGGTGATCGCGAAGTTCTCCAGCGCTCGCAGGGTGTGGATGCCCCAGTAGCTCTCGTCGGGTATCTCGCGCTCGCCGAGAAGGTCCTTCTCGACACGGGTGACCGCCACTGCATGCTCCTTGGTTTGTCCGGCTGTCCGGCTGTCTGACAGGTTAGAGTGTGAACCAAGCCACGCAACGCGTCAACCCAGGTTCTATGGTCATTCCGGAGGCTCCACTCCCGCCGTTTGACTCCCGATCAGCGAGAAGGGGACTATTCAGACATGAGCCTGTCGGACAGCTGGGCGGTCAGTCAGCCGACCGCAACGAGGATGAGCGCCGCCGAAGCAGTGTTCGCAGATCTGCGCGACGCCATCGTGTCGGGCCAACTCGAGATCGGCGACAAACTCCCCGCCGAATCCGCACTGGCCGCGCGCCACGGCGTCAGCCGGTCGGTCATCCGTGAGGCGCTGCGATCCTGCACCGCACTCGGATTGACCGAAACCAAAACGGGCAGAGGCACTTTCGTCGTACGCGACCGTGTCACCGGAGACCTCGACATCGGCAACTACGAAGCACGGGAACTCATGGAGGCTCGGCCGCACGTCGAGATTCCGTCCGCGGGCTGGGCCGCCGAAAGGCGTACCGACGAGGACCTGCAGATCCTCACCGACCTGACCGACCGCATGCGGCGCGAGGACAACCACCAGGCCTGGGTCTCGCTAGACGGCCAATTTCACACCGCCATCGCCCGCGCAGGGAAGAACCGCGTCTTCGAGGCCATCATCGTCGACATCCGCGGCGCGCTGACCCGGCAGTCCGAGACTCTCAACCTCGTTGCCCGACGGCGGGAGATGTCCAACATCGAGCACGACGCCATCGTCGCCGGCATCCGTTCCGGCAACTACCAGGAGGCAGCCGACGCCATGGCCGCGCATCTCGACGCCGTTCGGGGAGCGGTCCAATCGCTGGGCTCCTAGGTCTCAGTCTTCGGGTTCCGACAGCCCCTCCCGCTCGTCACGCTCCGCCCATTCGATCAACGGGTCGAGCGAGAAGACCGCGTCGTCGATGCCCGCGTGCAGGTCCCCGAGCTTCTCGAAGCGCTTCGGAACCGTGAAGATCGTGAACTCGCGCGGATCGACGTCGGGAATCTCGTCCCACTCGATCGGCGTCGACACCGTCGCCTGCTGATTGCCCCGAACCGAGTACGCGCTGGCGATCGTGTGATCGCGTGCGTTCTGGTTGTAGTCCACGAAAAGCTTTGCGGGGTCACGATCCTTACGCCACCACACCGTCGTCACGTCGTCGGGAGCGCGACGCTCGACTTCCCGCGCGAAAGCCAGTGCGGCCCTGCGCACATCCTTGAATCCGTAGTCCGGCCGAATGCGTACGTAGATGTGCAGCCCATGTCCCCCAGAGGTTTTCGGCCATCCGACGGCGCCGATCTCGTCCAACACCTCGTGCACGACGCCCGCGACTCGTCGAACCCGGTCGAACGGGCAGTCCGGCATGGGATCGAGGTCGATGCGCCACTCGTCGGGGCTCTCCACGTCGGCTCGACGGCTGTTCCACGGGTGGAACTCGACGGTCGACATCTGAACCGCCCACGCGACGTGCGCTAGTTCGGTGACGCACAGTTCGTCGGCAGTTCGGTTGTAGCGAGGGAACTTCACGCGCACGGTCTCGAGCCACGGCGGCGCACCGTTCGGCACCCGCTTCTGGTGCACCTTGTCCCCGGCGAGTCCCTTCGGGAAGCGGTGCATCATGCACGGCCGCTCTCGGAGTGCGCGGACGATTCCGTCGCCGACGCTCAGGTAGTACTCGACCAGATCGAGCTTCGTCGCCCCGCTCTCCGGGAAGTACACCCGGTCGGGGTTCGAGACGCGGACAGTCCGCTCGCCCACCTCGAGTTCGATAGCGTCCGATGCCATACCGCGAGCCTAGGTGCGTTCGGCCGAGTTTCGCGCACCTTCCAGCCCACGCGCAGGTTGCAAACCCGCGCATTCGCTGAAACCTGCGCAACCCAGCACCCAGCGCCTGCACCCAGCACCCAGGCACGAAAAAGCCCGGCCCCTCCGAAGAGGAACCGGGCTTGTCGGCGAGGGAACGGACTCAGAAGTCCATGCCGCCCATGCCACCGGTCGGGTCGCCGACGGGCGCTCCGGCCTTCTCGGGCTTGTCGGCGACGACGGCCTCGGTCGTCAGGAACAGAGCCGCGATGGACGCTGCGTTCTGCAGTGCCGAGCGGGTGACCTTGACCGGGTCGTTGATGCCTGCAGCGAGCAGGTCCTCGTACTCGTTGGTCGCGGCGTTGAGGCCGTGGCCGGACGGGAGGTTGCGGACCTTCTCTGCGACGACGCCGGGCTCGAGGCCTGCGTTGAACGCGATCTGCTTCAGCGGTGCTTCGAGGGCGACGCGAACGATGTTCACGCCGGTTGCCTCGTCGCCGTCCAGCTTGAGCGAGTCGACTGCGGGCGAAGCCTGCAGCAGTGCGACGCCACCACCGGCGACGATGCCCTCTTCGACGGCTGCCTTCGCGTTGCGCACTGCGTCTTCGATGCGGTGCTTGCGCTCCTTGAGCTCGACCTCGGTCGCAGCTCCGGCCTTGATGACTGCAACGCCACCGGCCAGCTTGGCCAGGCGCTCCTGCAGCTTCTCGCGGTCGTAGTCGGAGTCGGAGTTCTCGATCTCGGCGCGGATCTGGCTGACGCGTCCGGCGATGGCGTCGGAGTCGCCCGCGCCTTCGACGATGGTGGTCTCGTCCTTGGTGACGACGACCTTGCGTGCCTGGCCGAGGAGCTCGAGGCCTGCAGTCTCCAGCGAGAGGCCGACCTCTTCGCTGATGACCTCGCCGCCCGTGAGGATGGCGATGTCGGCGAGCTGAGCCTTGCGGCGGTCACCGAAGCCGGGAGCCTTGACGGCAACGGACTTGAAGGTGCCGCGGATCTTGTTGACCACGAGGGTGGAGAGAGCTTCGCCCTCGACGTCCTCGGCGACGATCAGCAGCGGCTTGCCGGACTGGATGACCTTCTCCAGCAGCGGCAGCAGGTCCTTGACCGTGGAAACCTTGGAGCTGACGAGCAGGATGTACGCGTCTTCGAGGACGGCTTCCTGACGCTCAGCATCGGTGGCGAAGTACGCCGAGATGTAGCCCTTGTCGAAGCGCATGCCCTCGGTGAGCTCGAGCTGCAGGCCGAAGGTGTTGGACTCCTCGACCGTGATGACGCCTTCCTTGCCGACCTTGTCCATGGCCTCGGCGATGAGCTCGCCGATGGACGCGTCGCCTGCGGAGATACCAGCGGTAGCAGCGATCTGCTCCTTGGTGTCGATCTCCTTGGCGGAGGACAGCAGCGACTCGGTGACGGCTGCGACAGCCTTCTCGATGCCGCGCTTCAGGCCGAGCGGGTTGGCGCCGGCTGCGACGTTGCGCAGACCTTCGCGAACCAGAGCCTGGGCGAGAACGGTAGCGGTGGTGGTGCCGTCACCTGCGACGTCGTCGGTCTTCTTGGCGACCTCCTTGACGAGCTCGGCACCGATCTTCTCGTAGGGATCTTCGAGCTCGATCTCCTTGGCGATGGAGACACCATCGTTGGTGATCGTGGGAGCTCCCCACTTCTTCTCGAGCACGACGTTGCGACCCTTGGGGCCCAACGTCACCTTTACTGCATCGGCGAGGGCGTTGAGGCCTCGCTCGAGGCCACGGCGTGCCTCTTCGTCGAACGCGATGATCTTGGCCATTGCGAAGTGATCCTCCGGATTGGGGGTGACACGCAGAGCGACCGGGTGCCAGTCGCTCCATCTGCACTTGCTCGGCCGAGTTCGGTGCCCGCGACGGACGACCAGGGGTGTCGATGATTCCCAGCCTCACCGTCCCGACCTGGCACTCACAAGGCGCGAGTGCCAAAGCCATTTCTAGCACTCGACCATGGCGAGTGCAAGGTCGCCGACGCGGGCGAACCGCAGCTACGGCCCGACCGGAACCGACGTCTCTCCCTGCGCCGACGACCTGGCGAGCGCTACCGTCGCGGCGATCATGGCCGACAGCGCCACGACGAGCACGACGGCGACGTCGCGGTCGGCGTCGAGATATTCGCCGAGAACCAGAAACCCGAGCGCCGACGCGACGACGGGTTCCATGACCGTCGTCGCCGGGAGCGATGCCTGCAGCGCCCCCGCTTGGAACGCCGATTGCTGCAACGAGATCGCGCACACGGCCACGACGATCAACGCGTACAACTCGATCGACGTCAGCAACGGGACCACGCCACGCGATAAGAGATGCACGACGCCTTTCGTCAGCACGGCCGCCACACCGAACAGCGCGCCGCCTGCCGATCCGAGAAGTACGGCGCGACGCGATCCCGTACTGCGCTGCGCGGCGAACACGCACAACGCCACGAATGGAATGCCGACGAGACAGATCACCACCCAGTGCCGCGCCTCGGCCCGTTCGATGCCGGGCTTCGGGTCGCCCACGACGACGAGAATTGCGACCGACGCCGTCAGGATCGCGGCCCACAGCCATTCCGCACCCGAGATCGCGCGATGGGAGAATCGGGCGCCGAGCGGTAACGCGAAGAGCAGGGACAGAACCAACAGCGGCTGCACCAACAGCAACGATCCAAGCCCGAGCGCGGCAGCTTGAAGCGCGTAGCCGCCGATGCCGACGACCGTTCCCACCCACCAGACCGGCCGCTTCACCAGCGTCGTGATAGGACCGAGTACGCCGACGTCCTCGAGGGGAACTTCAGCCGCAGTGCGTTGGCGAACGACCGTTCCGATCGCGATGCACAGGGCGGCACCGAGCGCCAGGACCACCACGAGAAGTGTTTGCGGCACGTTACGAAACAGTAGTGCGCGAGCTGTTCGCCTGCATTCCATCGGTCCGTTATGGTGTTTACCGGCACTTGACCCAAATTAGAGATAAGCACGAGAACCCGAGAGTGGTCGGCCCGGCATGGTTGCGACCTCGCATCGGCCGCCGTCCACGATTCGCATACGAAATTGTGAGGACGGAAATCTTGAATTCCCCGAAGAAGCCCAACGCCGTCTCGGAAGCGTGGAACGGACTTCGAAAACCCGTCTTCATCCCGGCTTCCGTCATCATCTTCGTGATGATCGCGTTCACCATCGTCTTCGCCGGCACCGCCGAGGGCGCGTTCGAGTCTCTCAACAAGGCGATCACGGACGGCGTCGGCTGGTGGTACATCCTCGCCGCCACCGGATTCGTCGTGTTCGCGGTGTACTGCGGAGTGAGTCGGGTGGGCAACATTCGCCTCGGCCGCGACGACGAGAAGCCCGAATTCGGTGTGCTGTCGTGGTTCGCGATGTTGTTCAGCGCAGGAATGGGCATCGGCCTCGTCTTCTACGGTGTGGCAGAACCGTTGTCGCACTACGTGGTTCCGCCCGAAGCCGGTGGCATCGCCGGATCGACCGACGCGGCGGCCAATCAAGCCATGGAGTTGACGCTCTTCCACTGGGGTCTCCATGCGTGGGCGATCTACGTCGTGGTCGGTCTCGGACTCGCGTACATGACGTATCGCAAAGGTCGTCCCCTCTCCATCCGGTGGCTCCTCGAGCCTCTGCTCGGCCGCGAACGAATCGAAGGCGTCATCGGTCATGCGATCGACGTCGTCGCCATCGTCGGCACATTGTTCGGCGTCGCCACGTCTCTGGGCTTCGGCGTTCAACAGATCTCCGCCGGGCTCGACTACCTCGGCTGGGTCGAGACCGACAACTGGCTCGTCGTCGGGCTCATCGTCGTCGTCACGGGACTCGCGACGTTCTCCGTGGTGTCCGGCGTGACCAAGGGGCTCAAGTGGCTGTCGAACATCAACATGGGTCTCGCTGCCGGCCTCGCGCTCTTCGTCCTTCTCCTCGGTCCGACTCTGTTCCTGATGAAGTCCTGGGTTCAGAACCTCGGCGGGTACGCGCAGGCGTTGCCCGAACTGATGCTTCGCACATCGCCTTTCGCCGACGACGGTTGGGCAGGAGCATGGACCATCTTCTACTGGGGCTGGTGGATGAGCTGGGCGCCGTTCGTCGGCATGTTCATCGCACGTATCTCACGAGGCCGCACCATCCGTGAGTTCGTGTTCGGCGTGCTCCTGGCACCGACGATCATCGGCTCGCTGTGGTTCACGATCTTCGGAGACGCAGGCATCCTGCGTCAGCGCAACGACGGCGACCTTCTCGTCGACGGTGCAGTCGACACCAACACGACCCTCTTCCAGCTGCTCGGCGGTCTGCCTCTCGGCATCGTGACGAGCGTCTTGGCAATATTCGTCATCGTCTTCTTCTTCGTCACGTCCTCGGACTCCGGATCTCTGGTGATCGACATCCTGTCCACCGGAGGAGATCTCGAAACACCCAAGGTGACCCGCGTGTACTGGTCCGTTCTCGAGGGCATCGTCGCCGCGGTGCTGCTTCTCATCGGCGGAGCAGGTTCGTTGACCGCGTTGCAGACCATGTCGATCGCGACAGCGGTTCCGTTCTCGGTGGTCCTCGTGCTCGCATGTGTGTCGCTGCTCAAGGCATTCCGGTACGACGTCGCCACGACGCCGCGCTACGTGCGTGTGACTCAGACCAACACCGCCTCCGAGAACGGCAACGGCTCCGGTAACGGCGCGGCAGCGAAACGACCTCGTGGAGGCGGCATCTCGTCGACCTTTTCGGGTCTCGTACCGTCGACAGCGGGGCTCGCGACACCGACGAACGGCGCAATGGTCCTTGCCGTGCACGAGGTGCCGACGGAAGCGCTGGAGGTCCACCCCGAGACCGGCGCAGTCGAGTACTCCGGCAACGACGGTCTCGTCGACCCGCTCGGTGGTGAGGTGTTCGATACCCCGGAATTCGCGGAATCGCACGAGGGACAGACCCAGTCGAACTCCTAAGTCCTCGAACCCACGAAGGGGCCCGGCATCAGCCGGGCCCCTTCGTCGTTCGGAGCGAACGGTGACGTGCTCGCCTACAGCTAGGACGACCCCGCCACGACCGCGGGCACGATGATCGCCGTCATGACCGCGGCGTTGACGTCCTGCACCGCTTTGCGGACCGCCGCACCGGCCCAGTCACCCTCGGCAATCTCCTTGGCGCGTTTCTTCGCTGCCTTCTTGTCCACGCCCGGTAGCACCTTGTGTATCGCGTCGACGGCCGACAACAGTGAGATCAATGCCGAAATCGGCGCGGTCGGGGTGGTGCCGTCGACGATCGCGCTGCCGATCCACTGACGAAGCCGGTTCTCGTGCGTCGTATCCCGAGCGGGCCAGGTGGTCGTCGGGAACAGTCCGAGAACGTTCTTGCGTTCTTCGATGACCGAACCCTGCGCTGCGAGACGAGATCCCAGTTCCTTGTTCAGGTTTCGCTGCAGCTTCTCGATGACCTTCTGCGGCTTCGGTGGATTCTTCTGCGTACCCACGAACGCATGTGCGCGGGCGAGCAATTCGTCCTGCGGCGGCGGGCCGGACACGACCAGCCGGCCATCCTTGACCTGCTCGCCCTTGCCGGTGAGACGCACCGCCCCGCTCATCGCGAGCTCGAGCACCACTGCACCGGCGAGCACCCTCGGGAACTTGGTGCTGTCGACGATCGGTCTGCCGGACACATCGTCGACCAGAAGCACGAACACGTCCTCCGCGATGAGCGTCATGTCCCGAGAGTACCGATCACGTAGGGATAGGACACCTCGATCATCTTCTCCAGCACGGCGGTGTCGACGTCGGCGAGCTTGTTGACGTACAGACACCCCGCGCCCGCCTTGTGCTTGCCCAGCTGCTCCAGCATGGCCTTCGCCCTGGGTGCGTACGTGAGGCCGTACAGCGCGAGCGATGTCTTTCGCGGCGAGAAACCGACGGCCAACGAATCTCCCTCGCGCCCACTGGCATACGTGTAGTGATACTCGCCGTAACCGACCATCGACGGCCCCCACATGACAGCAGGCTCGCCGGTGACGCGAGACATCATGTCGTGCAGCGCAAGGCCGTCGGCACGCCGCACGGGATGTTCGACGGCCTGCAGCCATGCGAGCGCGTCGACGTCCGTCGCCGCGGTCTTGTTCTCGCCCATGTCAGTTGAGGTATCGCTGCCAGTCCGACGGCACCAGGTCCGCAGGGCCGGGCGTCGACTGGTCCAGTGGATGATGTTGCGGCGGGGCCAGTTCCGGTCCGTCGTACATCGTCTCGTCGGCGTAGCTGTAGTACCAGGTCTCCCCCGGTTCGTAACTGCGAATGAATTGGTGGCCCGTGCTCTCGGCGTGCTTGCTCGCATGCTGCGACGGCGAGGAGTCGCAGCACCCGATGTGGCCGCACTGCGCGCAGCGCCGCAGGTGAAACCACCATCCGCTCGCTTCGGAACATTCGAGACACCCTGGCCCCGACGGTGCGACCTCGGTGTCGATTCCGGGAATGTGTTCGCTCATCGATCCTCCTCTGGCGCTGCTGCAGGCTCGATCGGGAGCCTGACGACGAATCGGGTGTCACCGGGAACGGACTGCACGGACAGGTCGCCTCGATGTTTCTTGACGACGATGCGCCATGAGATGTCGAGTCCGAGTCCGGTCCCCTCCCCCACGGGTTTCGTGGTGAAGAACGGTTCGAAGATTCGAGACTGAATATCCTCCGGCACACCGGAACCCGTGTCGCACACCTCGACCAGCACCTGATCGTGGTCGCGACGCGTCCGTACCGTCAACGTGCCCTCGCCTGCCATCGCTTGTACCGCGTTGTCGATCAGGTTGGTCCACACCTGGTTCAGCTCGGCGGCGTACGCGGGGATCGGCGGGACCGATGCGTCGTAGTCCTTGACCACGGTGATGTCGTCACCGATCTTGCGCGCCAACATCACCAACGTGCTGTCGAGCAGATCACGAATGTCGACGGTCTGGTACGGCGCCCGATCCATCTGCGAATACTGTTTCGCAGCACCGACCAACGTCGACACACGCGTTGTCGAGTCGGCTATCTCGTTCATCAGCAACTCGGTCTCGACGGTGTAGTTGAGCCATCGAATCGCGCCTTCGAGTAGCTGCGAATCGTCCACGGTCGCAACGACTTTGTCGAGCCACGCCACGTCGAGGCCCGCCTGCACGAACGTCGGCGCGATGTCCCAGCCACCCGAGATGTCGTGATCGTCGAACCAGTCGCCCAGCTCGTCCTCGCGGTCCGACGCCTCGAGCGGCGACAGCTTGGGAGCCTTCGCGACCAGTTCGACGGCTTCCTCCTGCAGTCCGACGAGCGACGTCAACGAGCCGGGGTCCAGCGAACCGTTGGCGATCATCTTCAGCTTCTGCCGCATGTGTGCGACGCGATCGCGCAGCGCCGACGTCGCACGTACGGCCGCCGCGGCCGGGTTGTTCAGCTCGTGCGTCAGTCCCGCGGACAGCGAGCCGAGCGCAAGCAGACGCTCTCGCTGTTCGACGATCTGCTTGGTGTTGCGGCTTCCGAAGAACAGTCCTTCCAGCAGGTGCAAAGCCATCGGAAACCACTCGGAGACGATCTCGGCGAAGCAGTCCGCATCGAGCACGAAGAACCTCGACCGCTCGGTGACCCGCATGGAACCCGGGTACACCTGCGGCACCCGGTCACGGAGATAGGCCTGCCACGCACCCGCGTACACACCGCGCTGCGACGTCCGGTTGATGACAAGATCCTCGCCGCCGGACAGCTTCGACAGCACCAGCGATCCCTCGATCAGTACGTAGAAGCACGTGGCCGGATCGCCTTCGGCGAACACCGGGCCGGGCTCGATGATCTCGACGTGCCCTTCCTGGCACAGTCGCTCCAGCTGGTCGTCGGTCAGATGCTCGAACAGGAACAGCGTCTTCAGCTCGTCCGGAGAGCACTGGGCGGTCATGGGTTCGCCAGATATCTGTGCACGAGCATGACGGCCATCGCTCCTTCTCCTACCGCCGACGCGACGCGTTTCGCCGAATCGGACCGTACGTCGCCCGCCGCGAAGACGCCGGGAACGCTCGTCTCCAGGTGGTGCGGAAGCCGTTCGCGGTCCCACCCGCTCGGGGCTTTGCCGTCGACCACCAGGTCGGGACCCGTCACGACGAAACCGTGTTCGTCACGCTCGACGAAGCCGTCGAGCCAGTCGGTGCGCGGCGCCGCGCCGATGAACAGGAACAGGTACTGCGCGGGAACGGTCTCGTCCGTGTCGGTGACGCGGTCGTGCAGCGTGATCGATTCGAGGTGATCGTCGCCGCCGACGCCGACGACTTCGGTGCACGTGCGCACCGTGATCTTCGGGTTCTCCTCGATCTGCTTGATCAGGTAGTACGACATCGACGCCTCGAGCGACTGCGCGCGAATCAGAATGGTCACCGATTTCGCGCCGCGGGCCAGATACACCGCAGCCTGGCCTGCCGAGTTCGCACCGCCGACGATGTAGACGTCCTGCTCGGCGCAGCGCGTGGCCTCCGTCATCGCCGAACCGTAGAAGACGCCGCGACCCGTGAAATTCTCGATGCCCGGCGTCGTCAACTGCCGATACGCGACGCCCGTCGACAAGATGACCGTCTGCGCATCGATGCTGCTGCCGTCGGCGAAACGAACCGTCCGGGCAGCGCCGTTCGCTTCCAACGAGACGACGTCCTGCGTCGTCACCACCTCGGCGCCGAACTTCAATGCCTGCCGACGCGCCCGCTCGGCCAGTTGAGCGCCGGAAACTCCGTCGGGAAATCCGAGGTAGTTCTCGATGCGCGAGCTCTGGCCGGCCTGACCACCCGTCGCGGTGCGCTCGATGAGCGTCGTGCGCAGTCCTTCCGACGCCCCGTACAGGGCAGCACCCAATCCGGCGGGACCACCACCGATGACGACGAGGTCGTAGAACGCGTTCGACGGTGTGGTCGTCAAGCCGAGGTGATCGCCGAGTTCGGCGTCGGTCGGCGAACAGAGCGCCTTACCTTCGGCTGTGACGACGACCGGACACACCGTGTCGTCGACACCCGCCGACGTCAACAGGCGGGCACCTTCGGGTTCGTCGGCCATGTACCAGCGATACGGCAGCTGATTGCGAGCCAGGAATTCGCGAACCTCCGACGACCGTGCCGACCAGCGATGGCCGATGATCCTGGTCTCTTCCACCGGCCGGTGGTTCGACGACGCCCATGCCTCCAGCTGGGCGTCGAGCACCGGGTAGAGCTTCTCCTCGGGCGGATCCCACGGCTTGAGCAGGTAGTAGTCGAGGTCGATGACGTTGATCGCCTCGATGGCCGCGTCCGTGTCGGCATACGCCGTGAGCAGCACGCGGCGCGCATAGGGGTACAGGTCCATCGCCTGTTCGAGGAACTCCATGCCGTTCATCTGCGGCATGCGATAGTCGGCCAAGAGCACCGCGACGGGCTGACCGCGCAGCTTCAGTTCCTTCAATGCATCGAGCGCCTGCGCTCCGGACTCGGCCCGGATGATGCGGTACTTCTCGCCGTAGTGACGGCGCAGATCGCGTGCGACGGATCGAGAGACCCCCGGGTCGTCGTCCACGCTGAGAATTGCAGGCTTCATGACCCTCCAGAACAGCCGGTTCGTTACGCACCGATTATGCCGTTCCGGAGTGGTCAGCGCCGAGGACTTACACCAGCCCTCGTCTGACCATGTCGATCTCGCGAGGAGTCAAGAGGCGTTCGAGCTTCTCACTCGGCCACGTACGGGGACTTCCGGTCATACGCGCGGACTCCAGAAGCGGCACTCCCGCCCTGGAACGACGCAAGATCGTTGGAAAGTTCACGATCGATCACTCCGAACAACTTCTGATTGGCCTGAATTTCTCGTTCGTTCTATCGACCAGTGTTCGCCTCGTGTTACCGGAAAGCTCGTAGGCGCGCGGAGCGTGTTTGAACATGTCGTCGGCAGGGGTACGCCGCGCACCACACGGATTCGGGGGCTGAAATATGAACACGAACGCAAGTAACGCGGCCGAGCGCGTACAACAGAACAGCGCATTCGAAAAGGCTGCTCGCTGCGGCCACTTCGTCAGCGGCTTACTGCACATTCTCATCGGTTACATCGCGATCCGACTCGCGTTCGGGCAGGGAGGCAACGCCGACCAGTCCGGTGCACTCGCCGAGCTCGGCAGCAAACCCGGCGGGTCCATCGCACTGTGGATCGCGTTCGTCGCGTTCGTCGCGCTCGCGTTGTGGCGGATCGTCGAGGCGATCGTCGGCAAGAAGTCGGACGCCGACGAGGGCAGCGCGATGGACCGCTTCAAGGCCGCGTCGCTCGCCGTCGTCTACATCGCTTTCGCATGGTCCACGTTCGGCTTCGCGCGCGGATCCGGCAAATCGAGCGGCGAACAGAACGCGTCGACCACCGCACGACTGATGGAGAACGGCTTCGGAAAGTTCGTGCTGATCGTCGTCGGACTCGTGATCATCGGCGTCGGTGGTTACCACGTCTACAAGGGAGTGTCGAAGAACTTCCTCGACGACCTAGAGGGCCACACCGGCAAAGGCGTCGAACGTCTCGGGATCGCCGGATACGCGGCGAAGGGAATCGCGCTCGTCGGAACGGGTGCGCTCGTGATCGTCGCCGTCTTCACCTCCGATCCCAGCAAGGCGACCGGCGTCGACGGTGCCGTCAAGACTCTGGGTGAACAGCCCTTCGGCCAGGTTCTGTTGGTCCTCGCCGGCGTCGGCATCGCGCTGTACGGGTTGTACGCATTCGTGCTCGCACGGCACGCGAAGATGTAGCCTCCAAGTCGATTCCAAGCCTCACCGGTCATCGTGTTCTCACACGAGATACGAGGAGACCACAGTGGGTTTGTTCGACATGTTCACCGGCACGAAGCGTCCGTCCGCAGACATTCCGGCCCGCAGACCTGACGAGGTGTACGCCGCACTGATGGCCGTCAACCGTCCGAGCGCGCCGTTCGTCATCCGCGACGGATCGGCCGAGGGCGTCGACCTCGTCGCGGAGTGGCGCATCGTCGACGCGCGCTGGTACGAGATCTTCGCCAAGGCGTCACTGTCGAAAGTCTTTCGCATTCTGCTGAAGCTCGACCCGGCCACCGACGAGGTGCGCGGTGTGGACGAGGAGTGGGCCGTCGAATGGCGAGCAGGGGTGCCTTCGTTGACCGCGTCCGCGGAGAAGTTCCGGGGCCAGAAGTCGTCCGTCCAGTTCGGAACGGCCTACGCGTTCACCGAGCAGCTCGAGTACGGGCAGGTGTACAACTACCGCTTCTCGACCGGTGAGCTGAAGAAGCCGATCCAGGACGCCGTCCTCGCGTGCGGTTGGACGTACAAGGGCGTGGCATTCGGGAAGCTCTGACGCCGGGTGGGTGTGGTGTCCCACTTGTCCGGCTGTCAGCAGGTTTTCCTGATCTGCGGCGGACGACTGGGACATCCTGCCCACACTTCGGGGAAGTGTGTGTGACTATAGGTAGCACCAACCCTGATGGAGGAACGCGTGAGCAAAACCCTCGAAGCCAGCATCGACGTCGACGCCAGCCCGGACAAGGTGTGGGCGATCGTCTCGGACCTGAAGCGCATGGGTGAGTGGAGCCCGCAGTGCAAGCTGATGAAGGTGTTCGGCGGCGATGTCCGCAAGGGCACGACCACACTGAACGTCAACAAGAAGGGCCTGCTCGTTTGGCCTACGACGTCGAAGGTCGTCGACTTCGAGCCGAACAAGTCGATCGCGTTCCGCGTCAACGAGAACAAGACCATCTGGTCGTACACCCTGACCCCGAAGGACGGCGGTACCACCGTCGTCGAGAAGCGTGAAGCACCGACGGGAACCAGCGCGGTCTCGACGTTCCTCGTGAAGAACGTGCTCGGCGGAATCGAACAATTCGACGTGGAACTCGTCGACGGCATGAACCGGACCCTGCAGCGCATCAAGACGGAGAGCGAACGAAGCTAAGTCAAGGTTTCAACCGCCGACCACCCGGGCACCCCCTGTGAGCAATACCCACGGCACACACAAGAGGGGGCACCACATGTTGGGCCTAGGAATCATCGGCTGGATCATCATCGGCGGACTCGCCGGCTGGATCGGTAGCAAGATCATGAAGACGGATGCATCGATGGGCATTCTGTTGAACATCGTCGTCGGCATCATCGGCGGCCTGATCGGCGGTTGGCTACTCAAGGCTTTCGGCGTCGACGTCGAAGGCGGCGGACTCATCTTCAGCTTCCTGACCTGCCTGCTCGGAGCAGTGATCCTGCTGTTCCTGGTCAAGCTCGTCACCGGCCGATCGAGGGTCTGACCCACAGCGCACACGCAGCTGCCGGGGCATCTCACGTACTCTGTGAGGCCCCGGCAGCTGTCGTTTCGTCGGGCCCTGAACACGCACGAGAAGAAGGAGCGAAGTGGCACGCCGTCCCACCCCGATCGGTCAGGAACAGCGCACCGGCGCAGCACACTTCGTCGAGTTGATTCGTGACACCGTCCCGCCGATGCACCCCGCAGGACTTCCGTTCGTCGCAGGCCCGCTGGCCGTGGCCGCTCTCGGACGCAGGCACAAGTGGGTGCGTCGCGCAGGCCTGACCGCCGCCGGTGCGTGCGCCACGTTCTTCCGCCACCCCGGCCGCGTCCCACCGAATCGACCGGGCGTCGTAGTGGCCCCTGCCGACGGCTTGATCACGCTCGTCGACACCGCGGTTCCGCCGGCCGAGCTCGATCTCGGCACGACGCCGGTGCCGCGCGTCAGCATCTTCCTGTCCGTCCTCGACGTGCACGTTCAGCGTGTTCCGGTCGGTGGCGAGGTCATCGAGGTCGTGCATCGGCGCGGCCAGTTCAAGTCCGCCGACCTCGCCGAGGCGAGCGAGGTGAACGAGCGCAACAGCATGCACATTCGTACGCCGTCGGGCCACGACGTCGCCGTCGTACAGATCGCCGGTCTGATCGCCCGCCGCATCGTCAACAACGCGAAGGTCGGCGATACGTTGACCATCGGCGACACGTACGGATTGATCCGATTCGGATCTCGCCTCGACACGTACTTCCCCGCGGGCACCGAGTTGCTCGTCGAGCGCGGTCAGCGCGCAGTCGGGGCCGAAACCGTGCTTGCCGAACTCCCCCGATAGTCGGTGCGATGATCACCAGACGAGCGCGACCTCCCGCTGCTGTTCGACTCCTGCCGTCGGTGGTGACGATTCTGGCGTTGTGCGCCGGGTTGTCCGCGCTGAAGTTCGCGCTCGACGGCGAACTCGGTGTCGCGCTGGCGATGATCGGTGCCGCTGCGATTCTCGACGCCCTCGACGGGCGAATCGCCCGCCTGCTCGACGCCACCAGCAAGATCGGCGCCGAACTCGACTCGCTGGCCGACGCCATCTCCTTCGGTGTCGCACCCGCCCTGGTGCTGTACGTGACACTGCTCGAAGGCAGCAGCGCCGGCTGGATCATCGCGCTGATCTACGTCGTCGCGATGGTCCTGCGCCTGGCTCGCTTCAACACCTTGCTCGACGACGACAACACACCGGCCTACGCCCGCGAGTACTTCACCGGCGTGCCGGCTCCCGCGGGCGCCCTCATCGTGTTGGCTCCGATCGCGGCGTTCCAGGAATGGGGCGACGGCTGGTGGGCGTCGTTCTACGTCGTCGTCGGGTGGACGCTCTTCACAGCGGGGCTGGCGGTCAGCCGCATCCCGACGCTCGCGCTCAAGACCGTATCCGTTCCTCCCCGCATGGCCGCCGCGCTGCTCATCCTCGTCGCACTCGCAGCCGCAGCGTTGATCACCTACCCGCTGATCCTGCTGATGGTCCTGGTACTCGTCTACCTGATCCACATTCCGTTCGCCGTGCGCTCGCAGCGATGGGTCGCGGCCCGTCCCTACGCGTGGGAGGCGAAACCCGCCGAGCGTCGCGCCGAGCGTCGCGCGATCCGACGCGCCCCCGGTAACACGCGTCGCTCCGCAGCCCGGTTGGGTCTGCGTCGACCCCGAGGGCCGCAGTGACAGCCCCGGAGCTGGTCCTCACGGCACGACTCAACACATCGGCGGCCGACGCCAGACGCGGCGTCGTTCGGCTGCACCCGGAGGTACTGGCCGCGCTCGGAATCCGCGAATGGGACGCCATCGCGGTGATCGGTGCGCGTCGCACGGCCGCGGTCGCCGGACGCGCGCCGGACGGAACGCCGCCCCGGACGGCCCTGCTCGACGACGTCACCCTGTCGAACGCGGGCATCAAGGAAGACGGTTCCATCGCCGTCGCACCGGTAACGGTCTACGGCGCGAAGACGGTGACGGTCAGCGGTTCGGCGCTGGCGACGGGTTCGATCTCCGAGTCGACGTTGCGCCAAGCGCTGCTCGGCAAGGTGGTCACCGTCGGCGATACGGTTTCGCTCCTGCCCCGCGACCTCGGCCCGGGCACGAGCACCACTGCCGCGACGCTGGCACTCTCTCGAACCTTCGGCTTCACGTGGACGAGCGAACTGCTGACGGTGTCGAGCACGTCGCCGTCGGGTCCGGTCAGCGTGCAACCGAACACGGCGGTCAGCTGGGGCGAAGCACCGGCGTCCACACCCACCACTGCACGCGACACCCCGGCCGCGCTGCCGGTCACCGAACTGGTCGGGGTGTCCGCACAGCAGGCGAAGCTGTCCGAATGGCTGCGTCTGGCGCTCGACGAGTCGGAGCTGCTCGCGCGGCTCGGCGCGTCGGCGCACCTCGGCGTCCTGATCACCGGACCCGCGGGCGTCGGAAAGTCCACACTCGCCCGCGCGGTCCTCGCCGGTCGTACCGTCGCAGAACTCGACGGCCCGTCGATCGGCGCGTTGGACGCATCCGCGCGTGTCGACGCCGTCTCCTCGGCGATCGACGGTCTCGCCGGCTCGGGCGTCCTGCTGATCACCGACATCGATGCCCTGTTGCCCGCCACGGCCGAACCCGCGTCGACCCTCGTGCTCGATCAGCTCCGCCGCGCGGTGGACACTGCAGGCTTGGCGTTCGTCGCCACGACCGCACACCCCGAGGCCACCGATTCTCGGCTCCGCGCGCAGGATCTCTGCGACCGCGAACTGACGCTGTCACTTCCCGACGCCGTTGGACGGTCCGCCCTGCTCGAACACCTGTTGCGCACGGCGCCGACCGACGGACTCTCGCTCGGCGAGATAGCCGCCAGGACACCGGGTTTCGTCGTCGCCGATCTGGCTGCACTGGTCCGAGAAGCTGCGTTGCGGGCCGCGTCGCGGGCGAGCTCCGAGGGGTCGGACCCGCAGCTCGTTCAATCGGATCTGCTGGGCGCCCTCGACGTCATTCGTCCACTGTCTCGTTCCGGCGCAGAGGAATTGGCGATCGGCAGCCTCACCCTCGACGACGTCGGCGACATGGTCGAGACGAAACAGGCACTCACCGAGGCCGTGCTGTGGCCGCTGCGGCATCCGGATTCGTTCTCTCGCTTGGGAATCGAGCCGCCCCGAGGCGTGCTGCTCTACGGCCCTCCCGGCTGCGGCAAGACGTTCCTCGTGCGCGCGCTGGCAAGTTCGGGCCAGCTGAGCGTCCATTCCGTCAAGGGCGCCGAGCTGATGGACAAGTGGGTCGGGTCGTCGGAAAAGGCTGTGCGCGAGCTGTTTCAGCGTGCGCGCGACTCGGCGCCGTCACTGATCTTCCTCGACGAGGTCGACGCACTGGCACCTCGACGCGGGCAGACCAGCGATTCCGGCGTCGGCGATCGCGTCGTCGCGGCACTGCTGACCGAACTGGACGGCGTCGAACCGCTACGTGACGTCGTCGTGCTCGGGGCGACCAATCGACCGGACCTGATCGACCCCGCACTGCTGCGTCCGGGCAGGCTCGAACGCCTCGTGTTCGTCCCGCCGCCCGACGCGGAGGCACGGGCCGACATCCTGCGTGCGTCGAGCAAATCCGTGCCGCTGTCCGACGACGTCGACCTCGATCTGCTCGCCACCGACCTCGACGGCTACTCGGCCGCCGACTGTTCCGCGCTCCTGCGAGAGGCCGCGCTGACGGCCATGCGCCGCTCGTTGGATGCCGCGTTCGTCACGGGCGACGACGTCGAGACCGCGCGAAAAACGGTGCGCCCCTCGCTCGATCCCGAGCAAGTGGCGCACCTGGAGGCCTACGGGTCGTGAGTGCGAATGTACAGCGGGCTGTACATTCGCACGCACGGGGCGCGTCAGCGCCAGCGCGCCAACAACTTCGACGCCTCACCGGCGAGTGCACCCTGGAACAGCGGGCCGAAACTGATGCGCCCCACGCCGAGTGACGCGAAGTGCGAGAGGTCGCCGTCGGCCGGGTTGGCAATTGCGTTGACCGGCAACGGAAGTCCCTCGACGAGACGCTTGTAGTCGTCGTCGCTGTGGAAGCCGACCGGGTACAACGAGTCCGCCCCGGCAGCCGCGGCGAGCTTCATCCGCTCGATGGCGCGCTCGACCCGATCGCTCTCGTCACCGACCTGCTTGACGAACAGATCGGTGCGCGCGTTCAGCACCACGTGCACGTCGGTTGCGTCCGACGCCGCACGCAGGGCACCGACGAAGTCCGCATGCTCCTGCGCCTCACGCAGACGGCCGCCTTCGCTATGCACGGTGTCCTCGATGTTCAGGCCGACTGCACCGGCCGAGACCAAGCCGTCGATCAGACGCTTCGGATCTTCGCCGTATCCCGACTCGATGTCCACGGACAGCGGAACGTCGACGGCCGCGGTGATCTGCGAGATGCGCGCGAGCAACTCGTCGAACGTGATGCCCTCGTTGTCCGGCTTACCGATCGAATCGGACACCGGGTGGCTTCCGACGGTCAGCGCGGTGAATCCCGCATCGACGGCGAGCTTCGCGGACCACGCATCCCACACCGTGGGGAGAACGACCGGGTCACCCGGCTTGTGGAGTTCGAGGAGGGTTGTTGCCTTCTGCGCCAAGCTCGACATTGAAGCTCCTAAAGGTTGGGAGAACGTACGTTCTCCCACACCGTACCTGCTTCAGTCGATCAGATCGAGCTTCTTCATGTGGTCGAACACCATGAGGGAGCCGGGAGCGACGTCGGGCATCGCCGCGTACTCGTCCCGCGTGAAGTATCTGATCTCGGCGATCTCACTGGTCGGCACCGGCTCGGAACCCAGCTCGGCGACGAAGCAATGAATCTCGAGCGGGGTTCCGGACGGATGCCCCCACGCGTCGCAGGCGAAGACGCCGAGGAACCGGGCGTCGACGACGTCGGCATCCAACTCCTCGCGTATCTCCCGATGCAGAGCCTGCTCGGGCGTCTCACCGGGGTCGATCTTCCCGCCTGCCATGTAGAACGCGGTTTTCCCGGTCGAGCGCGCCTGGAGCATTCGACGGTCTCTCACATACGCCAACCCAGCGGTACGAATCACGAAAGCAAGGTATCCAATCTCTCGTACCCCTCGGTGACGCCCTTCTCCATACCGCTCTGGGCCATGCCGTCGCGCGCCTCGATCGACGGGAAGGTGCTCTGCCCTTCGATGCGAGTGCGTCCGTCGCCGAGATCGACGAAGGTGATCGACTCGATACTGACGACGTCGGGAACGTCCTCGTACTCGAACGTCTGAATCACGAAGTCGTTCTCACGCACGACGTGGAAGACACCGTTGAAGGCGAACGTCGCCCCCTCCGGGTCGGTGTGCACGTAGCGGTAACGGCCTCCCGTCGAGAAGTCGTAGGTGTCGAGCTTCATGTCGTAGCCGTTCGGTCCGAGCCACTGCACCACGAGCTCGGGGTCTCGGTAGGCGCGAAAAACTGCGTCGACGGGCGCGTCGAACTCACGCGTGATCGTGATGAACGGGACGCCGTCGGGCACGGTGATGGTCACGGGATTAGTCATTGCCGTAGTCCTTGTCGTTGGCCAGCAGTGCATCGAGCTTCCTGAACTGCTGTTCGTGGATGATGCGGTATTTGTCGATCCATGCGGTCAGCTCCTCGAGGCGCGCCGAGTCCAGATGAACCGGACGACGCTGCGCGTCGCGTGACCGGGTCACGAGCCCTGCCGCCTCGAGAACCTGAATGTGCCGTGAGACGGCTTGCTTGCTGATCTCGAACGGTTCGGCGAGATCGTTCACCGTCAACGGCCCACGACTGAGTCGGGCGACGATGGCACGCCGAACCGGATCGGCGAGCGCCATGAACGCCCCGTCGAGCCTGTCGTCCGTGACGCTCATGATCAACCAACTCCTTTATCAATCCATACGTTGATTACGGTAGGCGCCGACGCCCTCGCCGTCAACAGGTCTGTCCTTTTTGCACCAGTCGAGAGCCGCGCGGCCACGCAAAGTAATATGGGAGCCAACCCATACTCGCCGGCCGAGCACACGGCTCGCGAGCTTGATTTCTCGTTTTGTTCGCCTACTCGACGCCGCCCAACGACCACCGCGTCACCCGTCGAGGGTGACGCGACCCGAGACGACGGAGTACCTTTTTGCTCGCTATTTTGATTGCGCACACGGTCGCGGCCGTGCTCGCTCCGCTTCTGGTTCGCTGGTGGGGCCGTAACGCATTCTTCCCACTCGCGCTCGTTCCGCTCGTCAGTCTGGTCTGGGTCGTCGCGAACTGGAACACCGAACAGTTCCTCAGCATCGAGTGGGCCCCCGGCCTGTCGATGAACGTCGACATGCGCTTCGACTCACTGGCCGCGATCATGTCGGTGCTGGTCCTCGGTATCGGCGCGCTCATTCTGCTCTACTGCGCCCGTTATTTCGAGGACGACGAGCCGCGCCTCGGCATCTTCGCCGCCGAGATGGTCGCGTTCTCCGGTGCCATGTTCGGTCTCATCACCAGCGACAACATGCTGGTCCTGTACACCTTCTGGGAAATCACGACCGTCCTGTCGTTCCTGCTGGTCGGCCACTATGCCGAACGTGCCTCGTCACGCCGTGCCGCGACGCAGGCCCTCCTGGTCACCACCGCCGGTGGCCTCGCGATGCTCGTCGGCATCATCGTCCTGGGTCAGGTCGCCGGCAGCTACAACCTGTCCGACGTCGTCGCCGACGCCCCGTCGGGATGGCTGCCCGGCGTCGCGATCGTCCTGATCCTGATCGGTGCGTTGTCGAAATCGGCCATCGTTCCGATGCACTTCTGGCTGCCGGGCGCGATGGCGGCACCGACGCCCGTCAGTGGCTATCTGCATGCCGCGGCCATGGTCAAGGCCGGTATCTATCTCGTCGCACGGATGGCGCCCGGCTTCGCCGACTCCGGGCCGTGGCGCGCCACGGTCATCTCGCTCGGACTGCTGTCGATGATCCTGGCCGGCTGGCGAGCGCTGCGCGCGTTCGACCTCAAACTGGTCCTCGCGTTCGGCACCGTCAGTCAGCTCGGATTTCTGATGGTCCTCGTCGGGATCGGTACCGAGAAGGCGATGCTGGCGGGTCTGACGATGGTCGTCGCGCACGCGATGTTCAAGGCCACGCTGTTCATGGTCGTCGGCATCATCGACCACACGACCGGCACCCGCGACATCCGTAAGCTCGCCCACCTCGGCAAGAAGGCCCCGTGGTTGGCCGTCATCGCCGCGCTGGCTGCCGCCAGCATGGCGGGTCTGCCGCCGTTCCTCGGATTCGTCGGCAAGGAAGCGGCGCTGTCCGCGGTGATCGAGACGCCGGTTCTGAACCCGACCGTCAGCGTGCTCGTCGTCACCGGCCTGGTCGTCGGTTCCATCCTCACCGTGACCTACAGCATCCGCTTCGTGTGGGGAGCGTTCGGCCGCAAGCAGCTCAAGCGCCCGAGCCCGGCCGTCAAGAACATGCACGCGCCGACGGCCCTCTTCATGGCGGCGCCTGCATTCCTCGCGGTGCTCGGTCTGGTGTCGGGCATCTTCTCGCCGGTCGTCGACACCCTTGTCAGCCCGTACGCGCGCACGCTCGACGCATACGGCCAGGCGTCGTACCACCTGTCGCTGTGGCACGGATTCAACCTGCCGCTGGGTCTGACGGTCATCGTCGTGGTCGGCGGTGTGTCCCTCTTCATCGCGCACCGCATGGTCAACCGCCTGAAATTCGAGCACCCGCCACTCGGCAACGCCGACCGCGTCTACGACTCGGTTCTGAAGTCGATGGACACCATCTCGCTCCGACTGACCGGCACCACGCAGCGTGGTTCGCTCCCTCTGACGCAGGGAACCATCCTGCTCACGCTGGTTCTGCTGCCGATGCTGCTGCTCGCGTTCGGACGCGAACCGGGTCTGAACTTCGTCTGGTTCGACACTCCGCTGCAGGTCATCGTCTCGCTCATCATGATTTCCGGCGCCCTCGGCGCGACGGTGATGCGCAACCGTCTGGCCAGCGTCATCCTCGTCGGACTCACCGGGTACGGCTGCGGCGTCATCTTCGCCGTCCACGGCGCACCCGACCTGGCGCTGACACAGTTCCTCGTCGAGACGCTGACGCTCGTCGTCTTCGTGCTCGTGCTGCGCAAGCTGCCCGCCGAGGTCGACGACCGTGGCTCGGCCGGTTCACGCCTCCCGCGGGCGGCGCTGGCCATCGCCGTCGGCGTCACCGTCACCGTTCTCGGCGCGTTCGCGATGAACGCGCGCAGCGCGGAGCCGATTTCGCTGCAACTCCCCGATGCGGCCTACTACCTCGGCGACGGTAAGAACATCGTCAACGTGCTGCTGGTCGACATTCGTGCGTGGGACACCCTCGGCGAGATCTCGGTGCTCCTCGTCGCCGCGACCGGCGTCGCGAGCCTCGTGTTCCGCAACCGTCGCTTCGGCAGCGCACCGCGGGTGTCCGACGCCCCGGCCACGCAGTCCGACGGCGGCGTCGGCACCGACACGACGTGGCTGCTCGGCGGCGACCTGATCGATCCGCGGCATCGCTCGCTGATCCTCGAGGTCACGACGCGTCTGATCTTCCCGACGATCATGGTGCTGTCGGTGTACTTCTTCTTCTCCGGCCACAACGCGCCGGGAGGCGGATTCGCGGGCGGCCTGACGGCAGGTCTCGCTCTCGTTCTCCGTTACCTCGCCGGTGGTCGGTACGAACTCGGTGAAGCCGTTCCGATCGACGCGGGCAAGATCCTCGGCCTCGGTCTGATCTTCGCGTCGGGCACCGCGATCGCGTCGATGTTCCTGGGCGCGCCCGCGTTGTCGTCGGCGACGATCGAGCTGACGCTTCCGGTGCTCGGTGACATCAAGTTGGTCACCGCGCTGTTCTTCGACCTCGGCGTGTACCTCATCGTGGTCGGTCTCGTACTCGACGTACTCCGAAGTCTCGGTGCACGTCTCGACGCACAGGTGGAGATGCAGAGCCAGGTGAACGCCCGATGACCGCGAACCTCGGAATGCTGATCGTCGTCGGCATCCTCGTCGCGACGGGGGTGTACCTGCTTCTGGAACGCTCGATCACCAAGATGCTGCTCGGACTTCTGTTGTTCGGCAACGGAATCAACATCCTCCTGCTGACGGTGGGAGGCCCGACGGGCACCCCGCCGATCGTCGGGCGCACGACGTCGATTCACGACACGATGGCAGATCCGTTGGCGCAGGCCATGATTCTGACCGCGATCGTCATCACGATGGGTATCGCAGCGTTCGTCCTGGCGCTCGCGTATCGCTCCTTCACGCTCAACACGAAGGACGACGTCGAGAACGACCCCGAGGACACCAAGGTCTCCAAGCGCCGGTCGATGGCCGAGATGCCCGACCGCGACCGGTCCGACGACCCCGTCACCGGCGAGCCGAGTTTCGGCGGCGACGCGTTCGATTCCGACGGCAACCCAATTCCGATCGAGGACCTCAAGAACCTCGAGGATCTCGAATGCTACGAGGATCTGCACGACGGTGACTTCGACGACGACGACGAACCCGAGATGAAAGGCCTCGACGGAATCGACAGCGCAGAAGAAGACCGAACCGCAGAACGCAGCGGTCAGAAGACGAAGCGGAAGAAGGGAGGCGCGAAATGACCATCCCCGTCGGCGCCATCTCCGCCCTCACTCCCCTGCCCGTCCTCATTCCGCTCTTCGCCGCCGCACTGACTCTGATCGCGGGTCGTCGTCCGCGGGTGCAACGATTCATCACCGTCGTCGCGCTGACGGCCGTCGTCGTCGTGTCCGCCCTGCTGCTGTTCCTGGCCGACCGCGACGGCACGTTCGCGCTTCAGGTCGGTGGCTGGGAATCGCCGATCGGCATCTCGCTCGTCGTCGATCGCCTGTCGGCGTTGATGCTGCTGGTCAGCGCGATCGTGCTGCTGGCCGTCATGGTCTACTCGATCGGTCAGGGTATTCGCGACGGCAACGAGAACCAGCCCGTCTCGATCTTCCTGCCGACTTATCTCGCACTGAGCGCGGGCGTCTGCAACGCGTTCCTCGCCGGTGACCTCTTCAACCTGTTCGTCGGATTCGAAGTCCTGCTGGCCGCGTCGTTCGTGCTGCTGACTCTCGGTGCGAGCGCCGACCGCGTGCGAGCCGGAGTCTCGTACGTCATGGTGTCGATGGTGTCGTCGCTGATCTTCCTGTTCGGCATCGCACTGGTCTACGCGGCGACGGGCACGCTGAATCTCGCACACATGGCCACCCGCCTCGACGACGTGCCGTCGGGTACGAAGACGGCGATCTTCGCGGTTCTTCTCGTCGCATTCGGTATCAAGGCCGCGGTCTTCCCTCTGTCGACGTGGCTTCCCGACTCCTACCCCACGGCACCTGCCCCGGTGACCGCGGTGTTCGCCGGTTTGCTCACCAAGGTGGGTGTGTACGCGATCATTCGCGCGCACACGCTGCTCTTCCCGGACGGCAGCCTCGACAACGTGCTGATGGTGTGTGGGCTGTTGACGATGCTCGTCGGCATCTTCGGTTCCATCGCGCAGAGCGACATCAAACGACTGCTGTCCTTCACGCTCGTCAGCCACATCGGCTACATGGTGTTCGGTGTGGCGTTGTCGACGCAGTCGGGTCTGTCCGGTGCGATCTACTACGTCGCCCACCACATCATCGTGCAGACGACGCTGTTCCTGGTGGTCGGTCTGATCGAACGGCAGGCCGGATCGTCGTCGCTGCGACGCCTCGGCAGTCTCGCTGCCGCGAGTCCCGTTCTCGCGATCATCTTCCTGATCCCGGCACTCAACCTCGGCGGCATTCCGCCGTTCTCCGGGTTCATCGGCAAGGTGGCGCTCCTGCAGGCCGGTAGCGCGCAGGGCAGCGTCCTCGCGTGGATTCTCGTCGCAGGCGGCACGGTGACCAGCCTGCTCACGCTCTACGTCATGGCCCGCGTCTGGACGAAGGCGTTCTGGCGTGCGCGTGCGGATGCTCCGGAGGGCGACCTGGCCGACAACAGCCCGTCGGTGCTGCTCGACGATTCGAGCGACATCCAGCTCGCCGACCGGGAGGACGTGGGCCGCATGCCCGCGTTCATGCTGATTCCGACGATCGGGCTCGTCGCGGTCGGGCTGGCGTTGACGGTGTTCGCCGGTCGCATCATCGACATCAGCGATCGTGCGGCCGCGGACCTACGCGATCGCTCGGTGTACATCGACGCGGTGCGAGGCGCCGAGTTCCTCGGGGACAAGACGATGGATCAGGTCGCGGGAGAAGAGGCAGGCCGATGACATTCCTCAACCGCTTCGTACTGCTTCGACTGTGGATCCTCGCGTGGCTGACGGCCGTCTGGGTGTTGTTGTGGGGCAACGTCAGTCCCGCGAACATCCTCGGCGGCATCGCCGTCGGAGTCCTCATCATGGTGCTGCTGCCGCTACCGAAGGTTCCGGTCGAGGGTCGCGTCCACGTGTGGTCCCTGATCAAGCTCACCGCGTGGTTCTTCTACTACGCCGCCGAGTCGAGTGTGAACGTCGCATGGCTCGCGGTGCGGCCGAAGGCACCCCCGGTCACCGGCGTGCTGCGGTGCCGTATCGCGATCAAGTCGGACCTCGTGCTGACACTGTTCGTCGACGCGATGAATCTGGTGCCGGGAACGATGGTGCTCGAGATCGACCAGACCCGCAGGTTGCTGTACGTGCACGTCCTCGACATGGGCAGCCAGAAGGCCGTCGACTCGTTCTACGCGTACGTACGACATCTGGAGAAACTCTTCATCGCCGGTTTCGAGCGTGACTCCGACTGGAAGCCGAGTCCGCTGCACTTCCAGGAGTACGAGCGCTACCACGGCGTTCTCGGCGACGACGTGACGACGTACCGCGAAGGCCGAGACGACAAGAAGACCGACGACGAGCGAAAGGGGAACTGGTCGTGACGATCGTTCTCGCCATCGCCGGCATCCTGCTGGTCGCGGCCGCCGTCGTCACGGCGTACCGCCTGCTCGACGGCCCGAGCACCCTCGACCGACTCGTTGCGATGGACACCATCCTCGCGGTGTCGATGTGCGGACTCGCGGTGTGGTCGGTCTACAGCAAGGACACGACGATCGTCCCCTCGATCGTCGCACTGTCGCTGGTCAGCTTCATCGGCTCGGTCAGCGTCGCACGATTCCGGGTGAGGGACGAATGAACACGTTGTTGGAAGTGATCTCGGCGATCCTGATTCTGCTCGGCGCGACGCTCGCGTTCACCGCTGCAGTCGGCATCGTCCGATTCCCGGACACACTGTCGCGCATGCACGCGGCGACCAAGCCTCAGGTCGTCGGCCTACTGCTCGTGCTGGCGGGTGCCGTCATCGAACTGCGGGGCAACGTCGACATCTGGATGCTCGTGCTCGTCGGCATCTTCACTCTCGTGACCGCACCTGTCATCGCGCACGTCGTCGGCCGCGTCGCCTACCGCGAGCAGCGCGGACGCGACGGGCTGCTCATCGTCAACGAGATGGAGTCGGACGGAGACTAGGCCGGCCGCCCCACGTGGCCAGCGTCGTTCCCGGGGCGGCGAAGAACGTCGCGTAGAACATGCCGACGACGGCGCCCATCAGCACGAGGATCAGCGGACCGAACAGCTCGGGATAGTTGCCGAACTGCACGGCCAGGTAGCGGTAGCTCAGCAGAAGCACGACCATGATCATCGCCCCGAACGCAACGAGCCGCACCCGAGCGCGGTCCCAACCACGTTCCGGGTCGCGCAGGATCGACTCGAGCGTCAGACACAGTACGACGCCTGCAACGAGGTCGACGCCGTAGTGGTAGCCGAATCCGAGCGTCGCCGCGAGGGTGCAGACGAGCCATGCGGTTCCACCGAGCCGCAACCACCACGGGCCGCGTCGGGAATGCACGAAGAGCGCGAGTGCCCACGCGGTGTGCAGGCTCGGCATGCAGTTCCGCGGCGTCTCGCCGTCGAATCCGATGGCCGACGGGGTGCCGTCGAAAGGCACGACCGTCGGCCAGAAGTTGCCGAGTTGGAAGCCGTCGCCATCCGCACCGAACGCGAACACCGGACCGACCACGGGAAACAGAATGTAGAAGATCGGGCCGACGATGCCGATCAGCAGGAACGTGCGAACCAGATAGTGCGACGGCCACGCCCCGGTGGTCACGCCTCGGAGCTGGTAGATCGCGATCGCGATGGCGGCGACGGGCAGCTGGATGTAGACCCAGTGCAGCACCGCGTAGACACCGGGTCCGAGCTCGGCGAGTGCGCTGCCCACGAGCCACGACGGGTTGCCGAGCGCGTGATCGGCGAGCTGGGCGTATTCGTCGAGAACGTAGGGTCGCACGATCGTCGTGATCTGCAGCCACACGTCGCCGATCTTGGTCGCGAGGATCAGCAGACCCCCGAGGCACGCAGCTTTCAGTCCGCGCGGATCACGACGTGCGACGGCGTACAGCGCGAGACCGGTGAGCACGATGACGGCACCATTGCCGACCGAGAACGGCAGTCCCGCGTCGAGTCGTACGACGATCCCGACGAGATCGATGGCCACCGCGCTCGCCAACGCCCACACGCGCACGCGAGCCGCGACCCCGACCAACGCCAGAGCGAGCCCGCCCCACGGGACCGCCATCGATTTGGGGGTGCCGACGAAGTCGTTCACGATGCTCGGCAATGGACCGGAAAAACCGTAGCGCGACGCCACGAGTTGCAGCGACAACAACGACACCGCGACGACGGCAGCACCGATCGCGAAGGGACGCAGGGACCCCGACATCTGCGAGCCCGTGAGGGCGCGCTCTTCTCCCTGGAGCACGCCGTTCATAGTAAACGGTCGATGAACGGCGGATTACGACGAAACCGTCAGGCGTTCAGGTCCGTGACCAGCGACCGGACGACGGCCTTCAGGTCCCCGCCCGCGTCCGACGCGACGCGTCGCTGCCGCTGGTACGACGCGCCGAGACGGGGAATGTCGGCTACCGACGCCAGCTCGTCGGCGCACCCCAGGCGCTTGGCCGTCGGCGCCAACTTTTCGAGAAGGTCGTTCAGGTCGTCGGTGACCAGCCGCTCGTTGCTGTCGGCGTCGAGAATGATCTCGGCGTCGAGCCCGTATCGGGCGGCACGCCACTTGTTCTCCTGCACGTGCCACGGCGGGATGCTCGGAAGGTCTTCTCCCGCCTCGAGTCTGGTGTCGAGGTCGACGATCAGGCAGTGCGTCAGCGCGACGAGAGCGGCCAGCTCGCGCCTGGTGGACACACCGTCACAGACCCTGACCTCGATGGTTCCCCATTTCGGCGCCGGGCGAATGTCCCAGTGCATGCCACCGAGCTGTTCGATGACGCCGGTCTTCATCTGGTCCCGTACGAACCCTTCGAACTGACCCCAGTTCTCGAACTGGAACGGCAGACCGGCCGTCGGCAGCTGCTGGAACATCAGCGCCCTGTTGCTCGCGTATCCGGTGTCCGAACCCGCCCAGATCGGCGACGACGCGGACAACGCCAACAGGTGGGGATACTGCAGCAGCAGCGAATTGAGAATCGGGAAGACCTTGTGCGGAGACGAGACTCCGACGTGGACGTGCACACCCCAGATGAGCATCTGCCGACCCCACCACTGGGTACGTGCGATCAGCTCGTCGTAACTCGGCGAGCGCGTCAGCACCTGGGTCGACCATTCGGCGAACGGGTGCGTCCCCGCGCAGACCAAGTCGATTCCCAGCGGATCTGCCGCTCTCCGAACGAGATTCAGCGATTCGTCCAGATCGTCCATCGCTTCGCCGACGTTGTCACACACTCCGGTGACGAGTTCGACTGTGTTGCGGAGCAATTCCTTCGTGACCCGAGGCGTCTCGGCCCCGGCCAGCTCGGTGACACCGTCCATGACGGCGGCCGCCGAGTTGACCAGGTCCAGAGAGTCCTTGTCCACCAACGCTATTTCCCACTCGACTCCGAGAGTGGGGCGTGCCGAGCTGTTGAACGGAATCGCAGGTGGTGCGCCCGGCACGCTCGGAGAGTTCACCTACTGCAGAACTGCGCAGGCGGCGCGGCCGCCGGCGTCACCGGTCATCAACGTGTTCATGTCGGGAACCGCAGCGCCGTCGGGCAGCGTGTAGCGGGTCGGAATGTTCGCGAAGTTGTCGGCACCTTCGTGGATGATGACCGCGCGGCCACCGTCGGCACGCAGATCGTCGAGCGTGACGGCGTCGGTCGTCGTGACCAGGGTGCCGGTTCCGTCCTGTCCGATCTGCAGCGACGTCAGGTCACCGCTCGCGGGGTGCTCGGTGCGGCCGTCGACCTGAAGGTGACCGCCGGCGGACAGGAAGTTGCCCGGCTCTCCGCCTGTCGGAGCGGTCGAGTTCGGCTCGCACTTGCCGACGGTGTGGATGTGCAGGCCGTGGAAGCCGGGCGTCATGTTCTCGGCTTCGACGGTGACGACCAGATGGTCGCCCTCCTCGACGAAGGACACCGTGCCGACCGTGGTGCCCGACGCGTTCTCGAACTCCGCTTCGACGGTGCTCTCCGGATTGTCGGCAGCGACGCCGTGTCCGCTCGGATCCTCGTGTCCGGTCCACACCGGAGGAGTGGTTCCCGGAACGTCGGAGGGCGTCTCGGGGGCGCTGCAGGCAGTCAGGCCGAATGCCGCGACAGCGACGATCGGGGTAGCGAAACGCCAGGAGCGCATCTTCGATCGAGCTGTACTTGTCGGTGCCATGGGAGAAGCTCCTTCGTGGGGCCGGCGATACGGTTGCGTCGATCTTAACTATGCCCCGTAGTAGTAGCCGACCACGGGTTGTCAGCTGTTACTGCGTCACCATGACGATCACGCCGTCGCCGAATTCGCTGAGTGTCGCCGGGCGTGCTTGCGTGGTTGCGCCGAGTTGTTGGGCGATCTGCTGAGCCGCAGCCTGCTCGCCGGGGCCGGTTCCGTAGTAGACCGTCGTCGAGGGGATCTGAGAGGCGGCGTAGTTGCCGGTTTCGGCAATGGTCCAGCCGTCGGACGTCAGGGTTGCTGCGGTGTCGGCCGCCAGGCCGGACACGTCGCTGTTGTTGAGCACTCGCACATCGACATCGGCCGGGTCCACCGACGTCGTGGCCGACGCCGTCGCGGACGCCGACGTCGATCCAGCCGCAGAAGCCGACGTGGGGGCTGGCGCCGCTGCCGATGTGGGGGCCGCGGCCTGCTCGCTGGTCGTCGGTTCGGACGCTGTGTCGTCGCTGTCGTCCGAACCGGTCAAAGACAGTGCACCGATTGCCGCGAACAGAATCGCGAGCGAGATCAACACCATTGCCAGAGCGCGGAGCGGAGGACCGGACGATTCCGGGTTAGGACTGCTCACACCCGAAGACACTAGTTGATCGCAATCGCGGGCCTACGCACGTCAGATCTCGAAGCCGAGCCTGCGAGCCGCGCGGGCCTTCTGCCTACTTGCCCGCAGACGACGGAGTCGCTTGACCAACATCGGATCCGCGGCAAGAGCTTCCGGACGGTCGACGAGCGCGTTCAGCACCTGGTAGTAGCGGGTGGCGGACATCGAGAACAGTTCCTTGATGGCGTCTTCCTTCGCGCCCGCGTACTTCCACCACTGACGCTCGAAGGACAGGATGTCGTGCTCGCGACGGGTAAGGCCGTCGTCGCCCACCTCGTTGGGGTTCTTCGCATCGCCGGACTGCTGAGACTGGTTCGAGTCACGCGCTGCAGCGCCGTCCATCTCACTCCTCGACTTCTCGGACCCGCATCTGCGGAGTCGTTTCGCGGCCGAACATCCCGGCCCACTCGACCCGCACGAATTACACACGTGTGGTTCGCGATCATTCAACCACGCTGAGCACCGCCTACCGTGCGCGCGGCGCACGCGCGGCGCGTCGTACCCGGTTCACCGCGTGCACGGTCACGACCGGCCCGCCACTATTGTTGGTCAACATGGCAATTCTCCCCATCCGGATCGTCGGCGACCCGGTGCTGCACACCCCGACCGAAAAGGTCACCAAGACTCCCGCCGAACTCGCCGAACTCTTCGCGGACATGTACGAGACGCTCGACGCCGCGAACGGAGTCGGGCTTGCCGCGAACCAGGTCGGCGTACCGCTGAGACTGTTCATCTACGACTGCCCCGACCAGGGCCCGGACGGGAAGATGATCCGCCGGAAGGGCGAGGTCGTCAACCCGGTGCTGGAGACGTCGGCCATTCCCGAGACGATGCCCGATCCCGAGGACGACGACGAGGGCTGCCTCTCGGTTCCCGGCGAGCAGTTCCCGACGGGTCGTGCCGACTGGGCACGGGTCACGGGCACCGACGCCAAGGGCGATCCCGTCGACATCGAAGGCACCGGCTTCTTCGCGCGGATGCTGCAGCACGAGGTCGGCCACCTGGACGGATTCCTGTACGTCGACGTGCTCATCGGCCGCAACGCACGCGCGGCGAAGAAGGCGATCAAACGCGCCGGCTGGGGCAAGCCGGGACTGTCGTGGGTTCCGGGAACCGTCGAGGATCCCTTCGGTCACGAGGACTGAACCCGTGGGTCCACGGGTCGCGCTGCGCTACCTGCTGCCGTCCGGACAGAGTCACCCGATGACGGACGTCATCGGGGAACTCGTGGAGCACGACGAATCCGTCGTCGCGGTGCGGGCGTCGGACGGCCGGGTCGTGCGGGTGACGCCTGACCGCGTCGTCGCGTTAAAGGAGCTGGGCCCTCGACCGATTCGGACGTCGGAGATCAGGGGGCTCGAGCGGGCCGCAGCCGACGGGTGGCCGGGCGTCGAACAGGCGTGGATCGACGGATGGCTGCTGCGGGCCGGGCACGGTTTCACGGGCCGGGCGAACTCGGCGGTACCGGTCGAACCGTCGGCGTCGATGGAATCGCTTCCTCGGATAGTGCAGTGGTTCCACGCCCGCCTGCTGCCTCCGACGCTGCTGCTCCCGGACCGGCTCGGCGCGGTGCCGCCGGGATGGTCGACGCGCGACGAGACGCTCGTCATGGCGGCCGACATCTCGCAGGTGCCGCTTCCCACCGACTCGGTGTCGGTGATCGCGGATGCTCCCGGCGAGGACTGGCTCGGGTTGTATCGGTACCGCGGCCGCCGACTTCCGAGCCGCGCACTCGACGTCATCTCGTCGGTGCGGGACGGCGTGCTCGGCTTCGGCCGTATCGGCTCGGCGGCGAGCACGATGCTCGCCATCGGGCGGGCCGCGGTGACGGATGCTCCCGACGGCAGGCGCTGGGTCGGTCTGACGGCCGTCGAGGTGGCGCCCGCGCATCGACGCAACGGGCTCGGGACGCGGATGTGCGGCGAGCTCGTAGCGTGGGGGCGCGACCATGGTGCCACGCATGCCTACCTGCAGGTTTCCGCCGAGAACACCGGTGCGATCGCGATGTACCAGGGACTCGGATTTCTCGAGCATCACCGGTATCGGTACGCGGCTGCGCCACCCGTGCGCGCGAATGTATAGCGGGCTGCACATTCGCACGCACGGGTGCGAGCGCCTAAGGTGACGGCCGTGCGATTGGCTACCTGGAACGTGAACTCCGTCCGCTCTCGACAGGATCGGATCGTCGACTGGCTCGGCCGGTCCGACGTCGACGTGTTGGCGATGCAGGAAACCAAGTGCAAGGACGCGCAGTTCCCGTACGAGCGGTTCTCCGAGATCGGCTACGAGGTCGCGCACGTCGGGCTCAGCCAATGGAACGGCGTCGCGATCGCGTCGCGCATCGGTCTCGACGACGTGCGGATCGGCTTCGAGGATCAGCCCGGTTTCAGCAAGGATCCCGAGGTCGAGGCAGTCGTCGAGGCACGCGCCATCGGGGCCACGTGTGGCGGCGTTCAGGTGTGGAGCCTCTACGTCCCCAACGGTCGCGAGCTCGCCGACCCGCACTACACCTACAAGCTCGAGTGGCTGGCCAAACTGCGCGCCGACGCCCAGGCCTGGGTCACCGCGGATCCCCAGGCGCAGATTGCCCTCGTCGGTGACTGGAACATCGCGCCCACCGACGACGACGTCTGGGATCCGGCCCTGTTCGAGGGCAAGACGCACACGTCGCAGGCCGAGCGCGACGCCTTCGAGGCATTCACCGAAGCCGGGTTCACCGAAGTCACGCGGCAATTCACGCCCGAACCGAAGACCTTCACCTACTGGGACTACACGCAGCTACGGTTCCCGAAGAAGCAGGGGCTGCGCATCGACATGGCGTTGACCTCGCCTGCGCTCGCGGCTCGCGTCAGCGGCGCCTTCATCGACCGCGAGGAACGCAAGGGCAAGGGCGCCAGCGATCACGCGCCGGTCGTCGTCGACATCTCCTGACGCGTCGGCGCCGAACGGACCGAGGGCGCCCCTGAGTCACTCAACGTGACCGAATGTCACCCTCGGTCCGGAAGCAGCCAATCACAGGTCACTCGGCCACGAGATCCAGGAACTCCGGATTCCGCGCGAGGTAGCGGCGGACGTACGTGCAGATGGGGACTATCCGCCATCCACGGTCTCGCGCAGTGTTCAGCGCGCCGCGCACGAGAACGCCTGCCCAGCCGCGGTCGCCGAACTCCTCTTTGACGACGGTGTGCATGAACGCCACCGCATCGTCGTCCGCGTCGCGATACCCGAGGATACCGACCAACTCGTCGCCGACGAACAGGTCGAAACGGTTGTGCGCGCAGTTGTCCTCGATACGCACTGCCGCGGCGACGGCCGCCTGCGACGTCAAGTCCATGTGATCCATGTCACTACTAGACCAGCAGCTCGACTTCTCGTCGACCGGACGTAGCGATTCGACGCCACGCCGAGTCGCAACCGTTACTTGTCGACAGGAACCATGAGGTCGGAGTACTCGGGATTCGCCGAGACGAATCGCTGCACGTACGTACAGACCGGCTTCACCTTCCAGCCGTAGGACCGCGCGTTGTCGAGCGAACGACGCACGAGGATCGCGGCGAGACCCTGATGCCCGAAATCTTCCGTGACGACGGTATGCATGAACGAGACGACACACGCGCGGGAACCGCGCTTTGCCGGACCTTCGAACTCGTAGAAGCCGACGATCCCTACCAGATCGCCGTTGAGCCTGAGTTCGAAACGGTTTTGATCCCTGTTTATGGAAACGTCAGCGCTGGGACTGCTCGCAAGCACGGGTCACCTCCTTTACCGAGGGTGATGTGTGTGTTGAATTCGTCGTGACCAATATGTGACCTGCACCACTATTAAACAGTGCACCGAGTGCCTTGTCACCCGTTTGTAGGAACAAACCTTCGGTGCCGTAGGTCCGCAACATAGATGCAACGTTCGGGCTGGTAACGCTCATAGCGGTTGACCATCGGCATTGTGATGCAACAACATTCATGCCGACGCATGCATCTGTCGTAGACGGTGAGACCGCGGCCGGTACTGTTTTCACTCGTGAAGTTCCTACCGCTGACCCCCCACGGCGCGACGCCCGTCCGCGCGCTCACGATCGCTGGAACGGACTCGGGCGGAGGCGCGGGAATCCAGGCGGACAGCCGCACGATGGCCATGTGCGGCGTCCATGCGTGCGTCGCCGTCGCCGCGGTGACGGTGCAGAACACGGTCGGCGTCAGCGGCTTCCACGAGATTCCTCCGACGGTCGTCGCCGATCAGATCCGGACCGTCGTGGGCGACATCGGCGTCGGCGCTGCGAAGACGGGAATGCTGGCGTCGTCGGCCATCATCGAAGCAGTGACCGCGACCTGCACCGAGGTCGGCATCGGCAACGCCGGCTCTATCCCGCTCGTCGTCGACCCGGTGTGCGCGTCGATGCACGGCGATCCCCTACTGCACGAAGAAGCCCTCGACGCCGTTCGGCACACCCTCTTCCCGATCGCGACCATCGTGACGCCCAACCTCGACGAAGTCCGATTGATCACCGGCATCGAGGTGGTCGACGACGCGTCGGCCCATCGTGCGGCGGAGGCCTTGCATGCGCTGGGTGCGCGGTATGCCCTCGTGAAGGGCGGACATCTGCGCACGTCCGAGCAGAGCACCGACATCTTGTTCGACGGCAACGAGTTCCTCGAGTTCACGAGCCCGCGCATCGACACCGGAAACGATCACGGGGGCGGCGACACTCTCGCTGCGGCGATCGCGAGCGCGCTGGCCAACGGTTACTCGATTCCCGACGCCGTCGCGTTCGGCAAGGAGTGGGTCACCCGCTGCCTGGCCGCGTCGTACGACCTGGGCGCCGGCCACGGCCCGGTGTCACCGCTCTGGCGTCTGCACGAGTCGCAGGATTCGTAGGTCCTCGGGTACGCCGTTCAGCTTCGGCGCGAAGAACCCGCGACGGTAGGGCCGCGCGGTCAGGCCGAGGTCATCGAGCGTGCCGGGCGGCATGCTGTCGAGCGATCGCTGCGAGATCATCAGATTGCCGTTGCCGCCGGTCTCCATGACGCGGGAGGCGATCGTGACGTCGACGCCGAGCCAGTCCGATCCGATCTGCCGCGGGTTTCCGGTGTGAATGCCTGCCCGCATGATCGGTGTGTAGCCGTCGACGTCGACGTAGGTCAGCGCCCTCCGGGCAGCCGCGACGGCGTACAGCGCTTTCTCGGGTCGGTAGAAGACGGCCATCAAACCATCGCCCATCCGCTTCACGACGCGGCCCTGATGGGTTTCGATCGCCGGCTCGATCGCCTTCGACACCTGCCTCAGCAGCGTCAGCGTGTCGCTGTCCCCTGCGACGAGCGACCACGACGAGAACCCGACGAGGTCGGTGAACACGATGGTGACGTCGTGCTCCCCGCGACCTCGACCTGCTCGTTCGAGGAGAGCCTGCCACAGCTGAAGCGCACCGAGCCCGACCTCACGGGATGCACCGGGCTCGTCGTCCAGAAACCGATCGGCGACGCGTGCGACGGCGAGCGCCGAGCCCGGACCCGCCATCGACAGCGGGTCCCCGAACGACGGGTCCCCGGGCAGCACGTTCCGGATTCGTCGCACCGCGTCGACGATCACGGGACTGCGATCGACCGCGCGAACCCGGTCGATCGTCGACGTCCAGTACGAAGGCACGGATTCGAGCGTAACCGACGGTCACATGTACTTCACTCCCCCGAACGCGCCTCCGTGCGTGCGGCACCGACGGGAACGCCGTCCGGACCCTCGACGGATTGGGCGTAGGTGCCGATGCCGAACGCCACTGCGGACGCGTTCTCGGCGAGCGCCGCGCGATCGACGTTGGCGAGGGTGTCCTCGGCGGTGTGGTAGTTCTGGTCGAACGTCTCGTCGGCGGTACCGCCCCACTTCGCGGCTTGCTCGGGCGTCTTCTTCTCGTCCGCGCCGCTGAACACTCCGCCTGCTGGAATGCCGACCTCGATGAACGGGCCGTAATCCGATCGGCCGTCGAAGTCGGTGCCGTCGGCAGCGATGCCCTCCTGCTCGAGACGCTGCAGGAAGACCCGCTCGATGGCGTCGGATCCGGGTGGTCCGGCGGGCGCGCCGACCTGGTCCGAGTCGTCGCCGTCGTAGGCGAGGTAGCCGGCGTTGTGCGAGCCGATCATGTCGAAGTTGAGGTACAGCGCGATGTTCTGCTTGTCCTCGTCGCTGAGACCCTCGACGTACTTCGTGGATCCGACGAGACCCAGTTCTTCCGCGCCCCAGAACGTGAATCGCACGGCGTTGGTGACGTCGGGTTCGCTGCCCATCCGCAGTGCCGTCTCGAGAACCGCAGCGGTTCCGGATCCGTTGTCGTTGATGCCGGGGCCTTCCGGCACGCTGTCGAGGTGCGCGCCCGCGACGACGACGTTCGCGGTGTCGCCGGTCTTCGTCTGCGCAATGATGTTGCGGCTCTTGGTCGTGGTCGTCTCGGTGTCGAGCGTCAACGTCAGCTCGGGTGCCGACGCGACCGCCGCGCCGTCCTCCTGCCCGACGCCGCCGGCAGGGATGCGCGCGATGTCCGAACCGCCGAGCGTCGCGCCGTCGAGCGGACCCGGCTCGTTGTTGACCACGACGATCGCCGATGCACCGAGATCGGCTGCGACAGTCTGCTTCTGGCCGAACGGACAGACGCCACGATCGACGACGACGACGGCGCCCTTGGGATCGAGGCCGTCGTAATCCGTTGCCTCGCAACCGGGTGAGTCGTCCTTGGGTGCAGCGACGACTCGGGCCGTCACACCGCCGTCCGGCGTCGAGGGTGAGTACTGCAACGCGCTCACCGGGATCTCCTGCCCGCCTGCCGACAGGGTCTGCGCCGTCGCCTCGAATTGGTCGAACTCGAATTCCGGTGTCTCCACCTCGAATCCAGCGGATTCCAACTGGTCGACGACGTAGTCGACGCTCGCGTCGTAACCCGGCGTGCCCGCGGCTCGATTCCCGTTGTTGTCGACGGCAATTCGTTCGAGCTGTTCGAGGTGCGCCACCACCGCGTCACCGGTGACGGCGTCGGCCAGACCTGGACCGTCCGGCGTCGCGACCGGGGTGGGTGCAGAACTGGCCGGTGGCTCGTCCCCCGAGGAGGACGAACAACCGGCCAGTACGAGTGCTCCGACTGCGACGCTTGCGAGTAGGGTCATCCGCTGCATGGATGCACCCTAGCCGCAACCTACGTCACGCGTCTCGGCGATTGGTCACGAACAGTGCGGCGCCGAAGACGATCGCGGTGAACGCGATGAAGTAGATCAGGCTTCCCCACGGTCCCCAGTGATAGTCGACTCCGCCGGACTGGCCGAGGAAGTGATTTGCGTTCCCGAACGGCAGGAAGGGCTGAATTGCCCGGCCGAACGATCCGAACAATCCGAAGAGCGACTCCACGAGCAGCGGCCACAGAAGAAGCAGCGCGATGGCTCCCGCCGACTGGCGAAGCAGCGCACCGACACCGACGGCGACGAACACCTGCAGGAACGCGAGGATCGCGGTTCCGTAGATGACCCGCCACGTTCCGTCGACGTCGAAGCTCAGCAACGCACCGGCGTCGGGACCTGCGACGGCCTTGCCGACGTAGAACGCCAGAATGCCGAGCACGAAGGACAGGACGAATCCGAACACACCGATCAGCGACGCCTTCGCGACGAGCACCGAGGCACGGTTCGGAATGGCCTGGAACGTCGTGCGAATGATGCCGAAGCGGTATTCGCTGGTGACCGTCAACGCCGCAAGGATCATGAGAACCATGACTCCCATACCGCCGACGCCGCTGCCCACCACCTCGAACACGGTGGGCAGGTACGGGTCGAAGTCGGGCGTGTTACCGCTTGCCACCTCGTTCTCGTAGGACTGCATGCCGAGTTTGGCGGCGAGTCCGACGAAGAACGCCAGGCCGAGCCCGAGCACGATGATGGCGACGGTGCACCACCACGGCGATTTCGTCGACGTGATCTTGATGCGTTCTGCTGCAAGAACTCCCATTACAGTGCACCTCCCATGGCGTCGGTGCCTTCACCGTGATACTGGACGTCTTGTCCGGTGAGCTTCATGAACGCCTCTTCCAAAGATCCTCGCTGCGAGGACAATTCGTGTAGAACGATGCCGTTGCGGCCGGCGATGTCTCCGATGGCGTCGGTCGTCGAATTCGTGACGACGAGCGACGGCTGCAGCTCGCCCTTGTCCGCAGGTTCGCGCACCGTCAGTCCGGCGGACGTCAGTGCACTGCGGAGAGCATCGAGCTGCGGGCTTCGGACGCGTACCGACGCCTCGGACGCATGATTGATGAAGTCCTGGACCGACGTGTCCGCCACCAGACGTCCGCGGCCGATGACGACGAGATGCTCTGCGGTCTGGGCCATCTCGGACAGCAGGTGACTCGACACGAGGACGGTACGTCCCTCGGCGGCAAGGCGCTGCATGAACTTTCGGATCCAGACGATGCCCTCGGGGTCGAGACCGTTGACCGGCTCGTCGAACAACAGGACCTTCGGGTCACCGAGCAGTGCGCCGGCGAGACCGAGCCGCTGCGACATGCCGAGCGAGAAGCCGCCTGCGTTCTTCTTCGCGACCTCGGAGAGACCGACGAGCCGCAGCACTTCCTCGACGCGCGACTTCGGGATGCCGTTCGACGCGGCCATCCACTCGAGATGCGCGCGGGCCGAACGATTGGGGTGCACCCACTTGGCGTCGAGAAGTGCTCCGACGGTACGCAGTGGCTGCGTGAGTTGGTTGTAGGGCTTGCCCTCGATGAGGGCCGTGCCGCTGGTCGGACGGTCCAATCCGAGGATCATCCGCATGGTCGTCGACTTGCCAGCCCCGTTGGGGCCGAGAAAGCCTGTCACGATGCCCGGCTTCACCGTGAAGGTCAGATCGTCGACCGCTTTGGTGGCACCGTACTGCTTGGTCAGTCCCGTTACTTCGATCATGCGGACCACTGTCCCTCATGCGGGCCTGACCGCGCATCGGTCTGGGGTCGCGATGTGGGTCATCCTTTCGGATGATGGCGGCTCCTACGTGCGTGCGAATGTAGGCGGTCTCAAGCAGTCATCGCAACGTGCCTGATCATTGAGGGATGGTTGCGATGGGACGTCCGGTGTACACCCATGAGGTGCGGATGTGAAGTACCCCAGGTTTTGTTCCTATGCGGTTACGAGGGCCGGGGTGGCCGACTCGCTGGGTTGTGAGATGTCGATCAGGGTGGTCTCGTATTCAGCCGGGGGCATGTAACCGAGCGCTTCGT
>NZ_JABUCO010000028.1:0-58207 GCF_019835205.1 Rhodococcus sp. BP-261
CCGGCCAGACGGTCCCGATACATCCGAACCGCCCGCTCACGAGTCTCGGCATCGAACTTCCTTGGTGCACCCATACCTGCATTCTCCTGGTGAGATCACAGTCTCCACCAGTCCCAGGGCAGTTCAACTCGACGAGACGGCGTTCGACTGCAGCGTCGGGCAGATGGTCGGCCATGGCTAGTACGGCGCGACCTCTGGTGTCAAACTCCGTTGAGTGCGACGCCGCGATCAGAGCGAGTGCCGCGTCGTCGGTAATGGGAATCTCCTGCATGGTAGGGACCTAGGTCTTTAGACGCAGGAGAGGGCAGACCGGTTCCGTTCGATGCGAGGCAAGTGTGCGAACTGTAACGGTCGGTCTGAAATCTCTATAGTGAGGCGAACGGTTTCGCGCCACCACAGGATGGATCTCATGACAGATGATGCTCTGCCAGCTGAGTTTTCGAACGATGACCAGGAGTTTCTAGCGAGCAACGGCATTGCTGTGTCGGTGCAGCCGGAGGGCGTACTTGTCGCCGGCGATGACCAAGCTGTCGCCGGTTACCTGGCCCGGATAAAGGATCTCGCAGGGGACGCAGTCCAGGTAACAAGCATCGACAAAGCATCGGTCTCGTCTGCCGCGGCGGTAGCTGGGGGACTAGCAGGCACAGCAGCTCAACACGGGCAGTTCGTTCGGTTGTCCCCGGAGAGTGTCAAGATGATGCAGGCTTACCGCGTCCTGCCCGGCACGGGCGGGTACAACCGCATGACGGTGGTGGATGCGTCCCACAAATTCCGCGGGCAAATGCAGTGGCAGAACGTTTCGATGGCTCCGACTCGTGCATTGGGTCTGCAGCTGCTCGCCGTTCAGATCGCGCTGCAAACTGCGGTGCAGTCCGTCTCGGATGCCGTGGAGCGAGTCCAAGGGACCGTCGACAAAATCCTCGTGTTGGCAGAGGCGTCTCGTATCGGTGATGTGGTTGGTAACCATGCAGCGCTATCCAGAATTGCCCAGGTGCATTCGGAGACCGGCGCTCTTCCAACCGCGGACTGGGAGTCGATCGCGTCTCTCGGGCCCGCACTTGAAGTCGGTATCGAACGGCTTCGTGAGCACGCTAAGCGCACGGTTGCGGGCTTCGACGCCCAGAAGCCAGTGCAGGATCGTGCGAGCTACCTCAAGAATGCCGTGGAGGACAAGCGGTTAGGCGAGACGCTGCAACTCTTGGTCATTGCAGAGCAGTCGCTGTACCTCTGGCAAAAGATGCGTATCGAACGCGTGAGAGCAACCGAGCCCGAGCACCTCGAGACCGTCGTGAACTCCGCCCGTGAACTGCTCCTCGGGCATTTCGAGCGCGACGGTGACCTACTGGTCCAAGCTCGGGGCGCGTTGGCGAGTTACGCCGCAATCAAGCCGCTCGAGATCGTGCGGTGGATGTCGGCAAACGACCTCAAGCGGGACATGACGTCGCTGCGCCAAGATCTGGACGACTTCGCGAACGCGCGTGGGAGTCAGGTTGCGGGCTGGATCGAGCATGAGGATCCCTCTGTCTCGGATGCTTTGGCCGAGGTGGGTAACCGCGCCAAAGCAGTCGGCGGTGCGGCCGTCGCAATCGGAGGCAAGGCTGTCGATGCCGGGGCGAGTGGTCTCGGGTGGGTGGGACGAAATCTACAGAAAGTTTCTTCCAAGCGCGGATCGACCGAGGGCGCCAACCCGAAAACGACGATCGACGACATGAAATGATCGATCCCGTTACTGCCCTGCCCGTCCGGCATTCCCGTCGTCCGTACCGTCACGCGACCCAGCTCACGCTGGATGAGAACGAACTGCTTCTGCAACTGCACAAGGCTGATCCACACAAGGGTAATGCTTCACTGCAGAAGGCAATGGGTGTCAGTTCGACGAGATACGAACGTGCAAAGGGCCGATTATTGGAGCTCGGGCTCGCTAAGCGCGGAATGGGTTCTGGTGGAAGTCTGTTGCGGATCGACGCAGCGGATTCGTCCGAGTTCGAGCTAGCTGACCCAGTTCTGCCGTCCCGTGCAAGAGAAGCCCGTCTCTACGAGCCGCTCGTAGAGACGATGCAGCATCACTGGGGGAGCGAATCGAAACAGCCACTCCCGTTGGCTGTCGACAACACGGCCGCTCAAGGACAAAGAAGGACTGGCGGTAGGTGGTCACGACCGGACATTGTCTTGGTGCAGGTAAAGCAGTTCGAATACGTACCCGGTACGTTCCTCGAGGTCCAAACGTTCGAGGTGAAACCGTTCACCCAGATAGATGTGTTAGCGGTTTACGAGGCTCTGGCTCATCGACGGGTTGCAACTCATTCGTCGGTGGCGTTGCAAGTGCCCGCCCATCTCGTTGACGACCTGCAGGAGTCGGTGGAGGGCGTATTGAAGGTCGCCGAATCCCATGGCGTCGGTGTGCTTTCTTTCGCTCGCGAGAACGACTACACAACGTGGCGAGTGCTGTCGAAACCAACACGGTGGGAGCCCGATCCCGAGAGCCTGAATGATTTTATTGACACGCAATTGCCGTCGGCCACGAAGGATAGGATCCGGAACAAGTTGTCACTCGGTCGAGTCGGCTTCGGCGCCAACTAAACAAGGTTTGCTTTATCGGAATGGCTCAGGTCGTGGGGCACGCTTTGCGTCATCATGTCCTCTTCAGGCAGGGCCACCACAGGTTCCCTCGTCGCTGCCTACATCTGACGTGGGTGCCCATGCCTGCGAGTCGAGTCGATTGACGACCAAAAGTAATGTGAGCGGCAGCGTCTTGATCGCAGTCGAGCGCATTGAGGGGCAAAAGCACTGGATTGGAGACGAGTGGCCGACGATGGTATGGGCGAGGGCGTCACAGCCTTCATCGACCCGACCGAAGATCAACTTCGTCATCAGTGGTTGTCCATCGTGCACCGAACGAATGCGCCTGAAGGCAAGCGGCAGGTGAACTTTGTGCCCTGTGAAGTTGTCATGTCGCATTGTGCGTCACTGTTGATGGACCACAGTAAATACGGGAGTGGCTCGGCCCATCGGGCCGAGTTCCCTGTTCAGCACCTGGCCAGACTCTTCAAACGCCCACCGACGTCAATTTTGGCAAAGATGGCCAATCTCGACGGCACGCGCAGTAACGGAGGGAAGTTCGACCCGGAAGTCGCGTCCCGACTCGCAGACTTCGACTTACTGCAGGGCGTATACCTGCGAAACATCGACATGGCTCGCAGTGTGGGCATCGGACACGACGCTTTGCCTGACTTTCTTGGGATCGAAGGAGCAGCCAGCTTTGTTCTCGAGGGCCAGGACGAACTCGATTCGGGCGAGATCGAGACCGCACTCGTCGTTAAGCTCGAGAAGTGGGAACGTGAAAGACCAGACGTTCCAGTCGAGACCACCGAGCGACTTCTGACTGCAGCGGTGCGCGTCGGTCAGCACCGCTTCGCTCAGAAAGTTCTGAAAAACCACGACTACCGATGTGTCTTCTGCGGCATGAGCGGAGAGATCGCTGGCAAGCGTAGGCCGAGAATGCTTGCAGCAAGCCACATCAAGCCGTGGAGGGACAGCACTGATCGGGAACGGTTGGACCACCGAAACGGATTTACTGCCTGCCCGACTCACGACGTCGCTTTCGACACAGGCCTCATCACCGTCGACGAAGACCTCAGCCTCCGATACGCGCCCGGTGTCGAGGACGATTTGCGAATAGCTATCCCGCTTCGCCGAGCTCTGGGCAAGCCTCCGTTGCATGATCGCCTTCAGCTCGCGCGAACCTCGGTACAACCGGACATCGCGTACCTCCAGTGGCACCGCGAGAAGATTTTCGTGGCCGTGTGATCGCGACATCCTTGGGCGAACGGCCGGGGAGTGCGCTCGGACGGTGGAATCATGTCGTTCATTCGGTTGAATGAACTTCTCGCCTAGCAGTCGTCGCGGATTCGAGCGACGGCAATGGACGGTTCACGAACAGTGCAGATAGGACCGTATGCCACCTCGCGGGCCCTCTGAAACCCGCAGCACGACCGTTCTGGGCGCGGCGAACTATGTCACCCACCACCTATATCTTGAGTGGTGTTCAACCATGGTCGAAATGTGAGGTCTGATGTCGCTAGTGGATGACGACGAGCTTCGGGGACGCGTACGTCGTCTGCTCGAGTTCCTGCGCGAAACGGTGGGCGCCCAGTCCAAGCCGATTCGCTCGTACGGCACTGATGCTCGTATCGAGTGGCTGTTCGACGACTCCAGGCCCCTCGACGTCAACACCGACGTCGCCCCCGGTGACGTGGCGGTTCGCATCCCACGCACCAGCATCGAGCAGCGCCCGAGTCTGCCGCGCGGTCTCGCAGACCACGTCGACGAATCCACCACCCCGCCGACCGTCAAGCCCGATGCACTCGCCGAAGCGCAGGAATGGCTTCGGCAGTGGCATGAATGGTCCCTCGACGACCAGCAGCGCCGCCCCTTCGCCGAACTCTTCCGTTCCGTCGACCTCATGCTCCACGACCTCGGCGCCCAGCCCGAGTCGCTCGAGCTCGTCATCGCCTCCGGCTACCTCGACGCCACCATCGGTGGCCAACAGATCGCCACCCACCTGATCACGCAGCAGGCCAGCATCAGCCGCGAGGAGTCGACCGGTGACCTCCTCATCACCGTCGCTCCGGCCAGCAGCCCACGGCTTGAAGACGTGCAGGTTCTCCTCGACCTCGACGGCTTCGACCGCGCCGGCTCGAAAGCGCAGCACCGCAGACTCTCCGAGCTCATCACGTCATCGCTCTCTGCCGACATACCCAAACTTCTCGGCGACTGGGCGACATCCGCGTTGAAGCAGCCACTTACCGTCATCGCTGACCACGACAAGCCCGCCAACTCCACCACCGACACCCTCCGCATGTCGCCCGCACTCGTCCTGCGCAAGCGCGGTTCCTACGCGCTGATGTCCTACTACGACGCGATGATCGCAGCACTCGACAACGGCGCACCCGTACCCGTCGGCCTGTCTCACCTCGTCGAAGGCTACGACGACAACACTCGACGCGATTGGCTCGAAGCCCAGATCAGTGACACCCCGAGCGCCGAGCCGCTCTTCCCGCTCCCTGCCAACCGGGCGCAGCAGGGCATCTACAACCGCGTCATGAACGACACAGGCGTCGTCGTCGAAGGCCCACCCGGCACCGGCAAGACTCACACAATCGCAAACCTGATGTCCGCGTTGATGGCTCAGGGACAGCGCATCCTCGTCACCAGCGAGAAGGCCCAGGCTCTCCGAGTTCTCAAGGACAAGCTGCCCGTCGAATTGCAGGATCTCTGTGTGTCCGTCACGGATATGGCACGTGGGGGATCAGCCGAGCTGGACGAGAGCGTCTCCACCATCGCATCCCGCAAAGCATCGTTCGATCCCGCCGAGTCCGCCCGTCGCATCAAAAGCCTCGCGGGTAAGCGCGTCAGCGCACAAGAGGAGCGGCGCAAGATCAAAGAGCAGATGCGCGTCGCGCGATCGTCCGAAGCCGACATCCATTCCCCGCTGCCCACCTACACGGGTACGCTCGCGACGATCATCGGCAAGCTCAATGCCCAGCATGATGAGCTCGGTTGGATTCCCGGTCCGTTGCACTCCGAGCAGGCGCCGCTCGACGACACCAGCTTCGCGTCTCTTTTCACCGTCAGAGCCGGAGGGCCCAATCTTCCTCCAGCTGAGCACATTCGAGCGCTCAGCCTCCGCGCGCACAGCTCGTCGAGCATCGCTGGTCTCGACGACATCGACCCAACACAGCTTCACTACATCTTTCCGTCCGCGCATGCGTTGACCGATCGCGCCAGGTCGGTCGAATCGTTCGGGCCTACCTACACCACCCTCGCCGACGGTCTTCTGTCGGGCGCGCTCGGATCCTCGTGGTCCCGTGCGCAGACGGTGTCGGCCATGTTGTCCGTGGCGGTCAGCGCCGACGCCGCAGTCGGATCCCACCAGGTCGTGGCGACCGCCTCCCGGCAGGCTCTCAACGCGTTCGATGCAGCCGCTCGCCTCCACGAAAGCGGCCAGGCCGGTCACGGGTCACCGAAATCAACCGATCTGCTCGACGCCGGGGCCACGGTCGACGGCGTGCCGACCGCATCGGGTTCCGAGTTGCGACTGGTCGCCGAGCACATCCGAGCTCTCGTTGCCGTCGACGACGCATCGAACTTGTTGCGCACCATCGGCATCGAGCTTCCATCCGACGGTGGCACCCGCACTCAGCGTGTCGAGACACTGCATCGGGTCTGGAATCAGGTTCTCGCGACGGGCAGTCTTGCCTCGGCTCGTGATGAGCTCGTGTCTGCACTTGGTGCCGTGGTCCCATCGCTCCAGCAGGTGACAACGCTCGCCGACGCCATTGCTCTCGCCAGCGAGATCACGGGTCTCACCGATCGATCCGACGCCGCATCGGCACGCGCCGAACTCAACGCCCTCGCCGATCGGATCGCGGCCGAGGTGCCGAACTCGGACTACCTCATCGTCGCGCTTCGAACTGCGGATCCCGACGCCTACGAGCGTCTCGCCGCCGACCTCCAGCCGTCAGTGGGCAATTCGGCTCTTCTCGAGACGCTGGCTGCGCAGGCGCCGAGCCTCGCCCGTGCCATCGACGACGGATTCGCGCCGCCCACGTCGTCGTTCGCCAAGGCGTGGGCGTGGCGGTGGACTCGGCAGTGGGTCGAGAGCGTTCAGCAGCGCGACCAGAACGAGCACCTCGATGCCGAACTCGACGCCATCGATGAAGAGCTGTCCTCACTCACAGCGCAGCTCGCAGCCGAACAGGCGTGGCAGGAATGCCTGCAGCGCATGACGAATCGCGAGGTCACTGCCCTGCGCGCCTACCAGGAGAACATGTCCAACGCTGGACTCGGCACCAACGCGCTCGCGCAGCGCTACCGTGTTGCAGCACGGGCCGCGATGAAGGATGCACAGACGGTTGTGCCGGCGTGGGTCATGCCGATCGCGCAGGTGCTGTCGTCGATTCCGCCGCAGCAGAACGCCTTCGACGTCGTCATCGTCGACGAGGCAAGTCAGTCCGAGGTCACCAGCCTGCTGCTGATGTGGTTGGCACCCAAGATCATTCTCGTCGGCGACGAAAAACAGTGTGCACCTCCGGGAATCAAGAACTACACGTTGCAGTCGGTGCTCGATCGGCTCGATGACCTTCTTCCGGACGTTCCGATCAGCACTCGCATGATGCTGACGCCGAAGTCCAGTCTGTTCACGTTGCAGCGGGCGAAGTTCGGCGACATCGTCAGAATGCGCGAGCACTACCGATCCATGCCCGAGATCATCGAATGGTCGTCGACTCAGTTCTACGAAGACATGCCCCTCGTTCCCGTGAGGCAGTTCGGTGCGGACCGGCTGATGCCGCTTCGAAGCACATTGGTCGACGGTGCCACGACCGCTGGGTCGAGCACGCGTCTGACCAATGCCGCGGAGGCACAGGCCGTCGTCGACCAGCTTGTTCAGTGTCTTGCCGATCCCAACTACGCAGGAAAGACGTTCGGCATCGCGGTCCTTCAGGGTGCTGCGCAGGCGAACCTCATCCAATCGTTGGTGTTCGAGCGTGTTCCGGCGGAACAGAGGGAAGAGCGTCGTATTCGGATCGGCACCCCACCCGAGTTCCAGGGCGACGAGCGTGACGTGATGTTCCTGTCGATGGTCGTCGCACCGGGTACATCGTTCAATGCGTTGACCGCGGATCTGTACAAGCGCCGATTCAACGTCGCCGCGTCCCGTGCTCGGGATCAGCTGTGGCTGTTTCACTCGGTCACCGTCGACGACCTGTCGCCGACGGATCTGCGACGCTCATTGCTGTCGTATGTCGAGGCTGCGCCGACGATTCCGGTTCCCGCTGTGCCCGAGTCGGTTTCGGCGACGACGCGGCACCCGGACTTCGGATCGTTGTTCGAGCAGCAGGTCTTTCTCGCGTTGCGCGAGCGCGGCTATCACGTCAATCCTCGCGTCGAGGTCAACGGAATGGCCATCGACCTCGTCGTCACCGGTGCTGCGGTGCGGGTGGCGATCGAGTGCGACGACGACTCCGACGTCGATGCCGACGAGTTGATGGATCGCATGGAGCGCGAGTTCGAATTACGCCGCAGCGGATGGCTTTTCCACCGAGTGCGCGCGTCGGACTTTGCCCTCGATCGAGAGCGCGTGCTCGACACCATCACCGAGATCCTCGACTCCGTCGGGCTTTTGCGCGACGAGGTCGAGGTAGTCATCGAAGGTTCCGGCGCGACGGCATGGTCGCCGATCGCTCTCGTACGGGACGCCGACGACACCGAGGTCGACGACGAGGTGGTCGAACTCGGCACTGTCGACACACCTGTGCCATCGCGGGTCGACGTCGAACTCGCGCCGCTCCCGGAGGTCATCGAGACCGTCGACGAGTCCGAAGAGCCCGACGACTCGGGCGTCGGCGAGGTCGAAGATGTCGACGACATGGACGACGTCGAACCGGCGCCGACGCCAGCGCGAGTCATGCCGCGCGAGGATCTGATTGCGGCCATTCGGTATTCGCAGAAGAAGAACATGTTCTCGGTCGCGCAGACGGTCGAGGAACTCGACGTCACGGTTGAAGCAGTCCACGAAGCGTTGGCCGAGATCAAGTCTCGGGACGACGCATTGCGTGCTGCCAAGAAGAGACCACCTGGCCCGACGCCGGACATGATGCCCCGCCGACGGCCGGTGGTGGCAGAGCCTTCGATAGTCAGCGAAAGCCGTTCGTTGCAAGCGGAATTGGATGCACTGAAGGTGCCGTCCTGGCCTGCTGCTCGGCAGATTGCGGTAGCGGCCGCGCGGCCCAACGCGCCGTTGACGATCGAGCGGTGCCAGCGAGTCACAGGGTTCTCGAGTGCAGAAGCCGAGAAGCTGCTGTGGGATTTGCTGGCTTTGAAGAAGTTGGTACGACGGAAGCGTGATGGTGTGGAGGAATGGGTGCGGCCGCAGGGGTTGACGCTGTGACACAGGTGGCGACGCGGTCCGAGGGGCTGCGGGAGTGGCAGAAGGAAGCGTTCGACGCGTGGGTGTCGCACGGCTACAGGGCGATCGTCGAGGCCGTCACCGGTACCGGGAAGACACATGTGGGGTTGGCGGCGACCCTGGACTCGGTGAGCCGTGGTCGTCAGGTGATGGTGGTGGTGCCGAGCGTCGATCTGCTCGAGCAGTGGTATTCGGCCATGGTGAAGGCGTTGCCGTCGGTGCGTATAGGGCGGCGGGGGAATGGTCACAACGACACGTTCCGGCAATACGACGTGCTGATCACGACTATTCAGTCTGCGGTTCGCAAAGGCGCGCCCTTGCCACGATCTGGCGCGTTGCTCGTCGCGGACGAGGTGCATCGCTACGGTGCGGGATCGTTCGCGAAGGTGCTGATCGACCGATTCGACGAGCGACTCGGCCTGACGGCGACGTTGGAGCGACAGGACGACGGCGTCGATTCCTACCTGATGCCGTATTTCGAGAACCTAGTCAAGGGATGCGATGCGGCGCGGGGGAGACGCGACGGAATTCTCGCGCCGGTACGAGTGATGACGGTGGCGGTGCCGTTCTCGGCTGTAGAGGCCGCGAAGTTCCAGGACCTGGACGAGAAAGCGAAGTCGCTTCGCAACACACTGATCTTCGATCATGGTTGTGCTGCAGAGCCGTTCGGTGAGTTCATGAAGACCGTCGTCGATCTGAGCAAGGAACGGCATCTGCCTGCGAGCCGCGTGGCGAGCCGATATCTGTCGGCGTTCTCGAAGCGGCGGGCGCTGTTGGCGGACTGTGAGGGTAAGTTACAGGCGTTGGCTGCGATTGCTCCGGGGTTGGCGAAGTCGAAGCGGTCGATCGTGTTCTCGGAGACGAAGGAGTCTGCAGCTCAGGGTGCAGAGGTGTTGAAGGCCGGTGGGCTTGCGGCGCATCAGTATTCGAGTCATCTGGATCGGGTGGGACGTACCAGGATTCTCACGCAGTTCCGGAGTGGTGAGCTGACGAGCCTGGTTGCGCCGCGGGTGCTGGACGAGGGGATCGATGTACCGGCGGTGGATGTCGGTGTGATCATCGCGAGTAGTTCGTCGAAGCGGCAGATGATTCAGCGTATGGGCCGGATTCTGCGGTTGAAGCCGGATGGTCGGCCTGCGGCGTTCGTGATCATGTATGTGGCGGGGACGAACGAGGATCCGAACTTCGGTGCGCATGAGGCGTTTCTCGACGAGTTGACCAATGTCGCCGAAGAGGTCGTGGACGTCGATCTCGCCGACGCGGGTGCGGTGCTCGCGAGTTGGTTGGATCGGTCGGCTCCGGTTCTGCCTGAGCCTCCGGTGGCGCCGAAGCCGATCGAGCCGATCGTGATTCCCCAGTCGAAGATGGTGCCGACGGTGGCGTCTGCAGCTAGGACGCGGACCGTAAAGGAAATTCTGTCGGAGGCGCAGTACGGGACGCCGGACCAGCTGGACGGGATTCTGCGCTGCCTTGCGGCCATCGATGTGCGGGAGGCGTCGGTGTTGATTAGGCGGTACGGGATCGACGGGGCGAAGCCGAGGACGGTGTCGCAGGTGGCGGGGGAGATGGGGTTGAAGCGCATGTTCATCGAGAGCCTTGAGAAGAGGGGTTTCAAATCGCTTGAGCGGGAAACCGCGAGGTTGCTACATCGCTTAGGTCAGGCCGCCGGTTGCTAGTCGAGACTTGCTGAATGGTTGCCGGTCGCCGGTGAAGCTGTCGGTACTTTCCAACTAGAGTCATGAGGCGGTGCAACTGCCGGAAGCGGCTATGCAGTTCGTTCGCGACAGATGATTGCGTGCGGTGAGATCGAAGGACCGGAGGGTTGTGTGCGCGATATTGCGTACCGTTTGTCTTTCACGACGGGCGGGCTGTTCCGCACTGAGGCGGTCGCGATTGCAGGTTTGATGGTGTCCGGCTCCGACGCGACGTCTACGCGCGCGCGAGCGGTAGAACTGAACCTCGTACAGCAGCGGACCGCTTCGTCGACCGACCGCGTGACGCGTGAGGTCGTTCAGCGTCTCGACGAACTCCCCGCGATCGGTGTCGAGTTGGTTGCGCAAGGGTCGGTCGACGACTCTCGGCAGGTGATGTGGCTTGCGGCATGTCTGCGCTACCGCTTTCTGCGAGATTTTGGTCGGGAGGTCGTCCGTGAGAGGTTCGTGTCCGGCCGCGGCATCGTGGCACAGGCCGACTTCGACACGTTTTGGAATCTGCAGTCGTCGTGGGTGGACGCGCTCCGGGACGCCGCCGATACGACGCGCGGAAAACTGCGACAAAACACCTTCCGCATGCTGCGCGAGGCGGGATTCCTCGATGAGGCCGATCAGGTGCTTCCCATGAACCTGTCACCGGCAGTTGTGGCGGTAGTCGCAAGCGCCAGTGACGAACTACTGCTGAGCTTCCCGATTCACGATGCACAGGTGGCCGCGTTCGCCGGCCGGGACGGAGCACGATGACCACTCGCGACTCGGACGATCTGCCGCTGACGGCGCGGTTCGAACGCGCGTACCGGGTGATGCGGTCGCCCAGCTTCCTGGAGATGAAGGGGCAGATTGGGGAGGTTCCGTACTTCGTGTTGGCGTACAAGCCGTCGGACGAGCCGCGGGTCGGTGCCGAACACAAGAGGCTTGTGACGCGACTGCGGACGGACGGCCTCGAGGTCTGCGACATCGATCTGTGGGCGCTTGCCAACGAGTTGTGGTCCGCGACCGGCCAGTGGGAGCTGATCCTCGAGCAGGAGACCGCGCTGCCGAAGGCCGTGTTCAGCGAGGGCGTGGGCAATGTCATCTCCCCGAAGGACTACCTGTCACCCCGCATTGCACGAATCGTGGAGGATCAGCGGCCCCGGCCACAGGTCGTTCTGCTGTCGAACGTCGGACGGCTGTACCCGCTGGTTCGCGCGCACACCGTCCTAAACACCCTGCAACCCCTGCTGGCGGATCTGCCGATTGTGCTGGTCTTCCCAGGTACCTACCGGCAGTCACCGACACAGGGTTCGTCGCTGGTTCTGTTCGACAGGCTGACCGACGACGACTACTACCGCGCATTCGATCTACTGGAACTGGAGAACTCCTGATGCACATCGAGCAGATCCTCGCCAAGGACATCGACCGGCCGCTCGACGGTGTCGTCAAGGCGTCGAGTTCCGCTCAGCTCGAGACCGAGGTCCGCGAGTACGTGGTCACGGACGAGGTGGCGAAGCACCTGACCGATCTGCTGGAGGCGTACACGTTCCCCGGCGAACCGGAGTCGAACGGTGTGTGGATCGCGGGCTTCTTCGGGTCCGGTAAGTCGCACCTGCTCAAGATGCTGGCCTACCTCCTCGGCGACGTGGACGGTGCCGGAATTGCGCGGGCCGATGTGGTACAGGCGTTCCTGGCCAAGCTGCCCGCACACGAGGGGATCCTGCGTGGTGCGCTGGAACGATCCGCCGCGATCCCGTCCCGCTCGCTGCTGTTCAACATCGACGAGAAGGTCGACAAGAACGAGAAGAACCAGCCCGACGCACTGTTGAAGGTGTTCGTGCAGGTCTTCTACGAGGCTGCCGGCTATTTCGGGAAGACCCCGTACATCGCGCGTTTCGAGCGCGACCTCGCACGCCAGGGATTGTTCGACAGGTTCAAAGAAGCGTTTGCCGGGATCTACGGGAAACCGTGGGAGGAGGGCCGCGAGCTCGCCGTGTTCGCCGAGCCGTCCGTCGAGAAGGCGTACGCCGAAGCGACCGGCACCACTCTCGAGAAGCCGCTGACCGCCTACCGCGAGAACTACACGGTGTCGATCGAATCGTTCGCGGCCGAGGTCGCGCAGTGGCTCGACGCGCAGCCCGAACCGCGTTCCCGGGTCGGCTTCTTCATCGACGAGATCGGCCAGTTCATCGGTCAAGACACCAAACTGATGCTGAGCCTGCAGACGATTGCCGAATCCCTGTTCGTCAAGTGCCACGGTCGGGCGTGGGTCATGGTGACCTCGCAGGAGGTCATGGACTCGATCATTGGTGACCGCACCAGGGAACAGCAACAGGACTTCTCGAAGATTCAGGCGCGCTTTGCGATTCAGCTAAAGCTTGATTCGAAGAATGTACGCGAAGTGGTCTCGAAACGCCTGCTCGAGAAGACCGACGACGGCGCCACTCGGCTCGGCTCCGTGTATGCGGTCAACGAGGATCGGTTCCGTTCGCTCTTCTCCTTCCAGGACCAGCGGACGTACAAAAACTACTCAACCGTCGAGGACTTTGTCGCTACCTACCCTTTCGTGGACTACCAGTTCGAACTGTTCCACGACGCGATGCGGGGGCTGTCGGACTTCAACGCCTTCACCGGGCGGCATGCGTCCGTGGGTGAGCGGTCGCTTCTCGGCGTCACCAAGGACATCGGGTCCGCGATGAAAGGCGCCGATGTCGGTGCGCTCGCCACCTTCGACATGTTCTTCGACGGCATCGAGAAGTCGGTGAACGCGTCCGTCAAGCAAAACGTGTCCAGCGCAGCGCGCAATCTGGACGGCCCCGACCGCGACCTTGCTCTTCAGGTGCTCAAGGCGCTGCTCATGACGAAATACATCGAGCAGTTCGAAGCCACCCCGCAGTCGCTATCAGTGCTCCTCACGCCGGCTATCGAGACCAATGTTGCCGCATTGCACGAGGAGATTGAACGGGCGCTGAAGCTCCTCGAGAGCGAAACCTATGTTCAGCGGACGGGCTCGACCTACGCCTATCTCACTAACGAGGAGCAGGACGTCGAGAAGGCGATCAAGAACCACGAGCGCAACGATTCCGCGATCCGGAAGCTGCTCAACGAGGAGATCGTCAACGCGTCGGGCGTGGGCGCCAAGGTGCGGCACGATGGAACCAGTGTCGACCTCGGCCTCGAGCGTTGGCTCGATGCTGAGCGGCAGGGCCGTTCGGAGGAGTTGGGCGTGCGATTCGTGACGCCGTTCAGCGGACATGCGCTCGACGACGTCAAGCATCAATCGATGGGGCATGCGGGGTCGGTGTTCGTCGTGCTGGACCTGGACCAGCGGACACGTGACGATATCGACCTGTATGTGCGAACCCGTGATTACGTCCAGCTGCAGATGAAGTCGGCGCTGCCCGAGTCCCGTCGTCGAATCCTGGATTCGCACCAGCGCGCCAATGTGGAGCGTCAGCGTGAGGTACTCGGCGAGATTCGGAAGGCCGTCGGGGGTGCAGATCTGGTGCACAACGGCAGCATCCTCGGCATAGGTGGTGGGCCCGCAAAGGATCGGGTGCATGCCGCCCTGCAGACGGCGATCGAATCCCGTTATACACGGATCAACGAGGCGCGCGGCATCTCCACACTCAAGGGGACGGACCTCGGGAGGATTCTGCGGGAGGATGCCACGCTCGACCTCGGTGTGGCATCCACACTCGACACCCTCACGAACTCGATTGTGGTGGCGGTGCGCAACGCGAAGGAGCGGCAGACCTCGTCGACGGTCGGCTCGCTGGTTGATAATTTCGCCGGCCCGCCGTTTGGGTGGTCAATAACGACGGTGCTGGCGGCGATTGCACACGGCACGAAAACCGGGCTGGTGCGGGTGAAGCTGGACAGCCGTCTCCTGGTGCGCACCGAGATTGCCGAAGAGTTGCGCAACCCCAAGAAGCATCCTCAGATCTCCGTGGAGGAGGTGCGCGCACAGGATCCGGCGAAGGTGCGCAAACTCCAGACGTTCCTCGGGGACTACCGGGACACGGGCGACCTTCCGTCCACCCCTGAAGAGTTGGTGAGCGGGGTGCGCGCAGCGCTCGCGGAAGACGCGGTGGAACTCGACGACTGGGCGAAGCTTCCCTACCCGTTCGGGGACGCCATTGTCCGCGCAGCGACCACCATCCGGTCGGCCACCGCCCACGACGAGGGCTGGTATCTGGACGGCTTTCTCGCAGAGTCCGACGACCTGCTCGACTTGAAGGAGGAAGTGCTCGATCCGATTCGCGGGTTCCTGCGTGGACAGCAGCGCGGCATCGTCGACGACGCTCGCGCGTTCTTGGACAGGCGTGGTGCCGAGGTCGACGACGTCGACACCGTGGAGGTCGACGCGCTGCGGTCCGCGCTGGACGGTCCTGCGTTCTTCCGGAACGTCCCGCAGATCAAGCAGCTCCACCTGCGTCTCGTCGAGCGTCTCGACGCTGCCGTCGAATCCGATCGGGTAGCACTGCGCAGTTTGATCGAGGACCGCCTGGAGTCGTTGTTGCGGGAGCGGGTGTTTGTCGATGCAACGGACAAGGCGCAGGAACGGGCCCGGGGTGCGCTGCGGGTGCTTCTGGACGGAATCGGCGCACACACTACTCGCGGCCAGGTTGCTCTAGCGAGGACGTCGTTCGACACCGCCTACCAGTCCGCGATCGAGGTGCTGATCAATTCGCCCGCTACGGAGGAAGGGGGAGTGGCGGAGCGTGAACAGACCGCGGGGGAGGCTCCCACCGACGGTGAGGGAACTGATACCGGCACGTCGGCGGGGGCTGGCAGACCGAAGACCCCGACGAAGGCGACGGTGCGGCTGAGTGCAGTCACCGTCGAAGGAGCTCCTGCGATGCTGACGAACGCCGATCAGGTCGATCGGTATCTTCAGCAGCTTAAGTCCGGTCTGCTGGCGGCGATCGACGACGGAAAGACGATCGTTCTGTGACGCGAACGCATGGGGCCCTCTGACCCGGTTCGTCCCATGCCTTGCCAGTCGCATTATTACTAAACCAATTTGTGTGAGGGAAGCCTTGCGAAATACCGAATCATTGAAGACTTTCGCTACCTCGTCTCGGACCGCATTGATCGAGCAGATGCGAGGGCGGGTTAAGCAGGTTCTCGACGACCCGAGGGTAGCAGTCGAGTACCTCCATGATGTGCGCGCGTTGCGGGACGCTGTCGATGAACATGGCATCGACTTGGTGGCTGATACCGCCGCCTACACGTGGTTCAACCGGTTGACGGCCGCGCGATACATGGATGTGAACGGGTTCTCGGGGCTGTTCGGTGTAGTGTCACCGCCTGCGGGTTCGGCGTCGGCGCTGCCGGAGATTCTCACCCGCGCGCAGGCCGGGGAGTTTCCGGACGAGATTCCGTCGCAGGTACAGGCATCCGTGGTGGATCTGCTGACAGGGAAGCGGACCTCTACCGACCCGGACGCGGAGGCGTACGCGCTGCTGCTCAGCGCGATGTTCGCGTCGTGGCACAAGCCGATGCCGGAGGTGTTTCCGGCTGCGGTCGACTGGATTCGGTTGCTGACACCACTGAACATGCTGGCACCGACATCGGTGCGGGCTATCGCTGTTGCGGAGATGGACGCCGAAGCATGCGAGAACGTGGAGGTCGTGGGCTGGCTGTACCAGTTCTACAACTCCGAACTCAAGGATCAGATCAACGACTCAAACGTCTCGATCGACGCCGCCGAACTCCCTGCGGTAACTCAATTGTTTACGCCGCACTGGATTGTGCGGTACCTGGTGGAGAACACCCTCGGCAAGCTGTGGCTGCGATCGCGGCCGTCGAGCGGGCTCCGTGACCACATGCGGTATTTCGTCGATCCCATCGAGGGCCAGGATGACGCAGGAGTAACGGTTTCAGTGCCGGAGGACATCAGGGTTCTCGACCCAGCCTGCGGGTCGGGGCACATGCTCACCTATGCATTCGATTTGCTGTTCCGGATCTACGAGGAGGAGGGCTACAGCAAGAGTTCGATCCCGCAGCTGATCCTGACCCACAATCTGCGCGGGCTTGAGATCGACGAGCGAGCCGCGCAGCTCGCCTCCTTTGCGCTGGCAATGAAAGCGCGCGACAAGGACAGGCGCTTCTTCACCCGCCGCAATGGCGAAGATCAGCCCGTGCAGCCGGACATCGTGCGAGTAAGGCCGCTCGAATTCGATGAGATTGAGGCCAAGCTGATTACGGGTGCTGTTGATCCGGAGAAGCGGGATGCGCTAGCTCGGCTGGTGCACTCCTTCAAGGATGCGAACACGTTCGGCTCGCTTATCCGCGTCGATTCAGATGTGCTGGCATCTCTGGACCGCGCAATCCGCAACTACGAGGAGTCCGATGCGGAACGCGACATTGCCAGCGAGATCGAGTACAGGCTGATGGCTAAGGCTCGTTCGCTCGGCCGGCAGGCGCATGCGCTGGTAGACGATCAGTATCACGTGGTTGTTGCGAACCCGCCTTACCTTGGGAGCGGCAACATGGGTGGGCTGCTGAAGAACTGGATGGCGACGAATTATCTAGATGCGAAGAATGATCTTCTCACGGCGTTCATGCTCCGAACATCGGAGTTGGCGGTGCCGTCGGGCCGGTGGGGAATGATCGTCCTTCCCTCGTGGATGTTCCTAAAGACGTTTGCTGACTTTCGTGAGTGGTTTCTCGCATCGCAAACGATCGAATCGTTCCTGCATCTTGGGCGAGGTTTGTTCGGTTCCGACTTCGGCTCGGATGCATTCGTGGTCACGAACTCGCTCGTGCCCGACGACCGATACCGAGGCACCTATCGACGACTGTTCACGGAACATGTCGAAGTGCGGAAACCTGAGGTTATTGAATCGCTGTTCCTCGACTCGGGATGGAATCGGTTCGAGGCACCGCAGGGTGACTTCAAATCGGTTCCGGAGAGCCCGATCGTGTATTGGCTTTCAGATGCGATGAAAAGGGTTTTTCGCGAGGGAAGACGCTTGGCCGAGCTGTACACGCCGAGGCAGGGATTGACGACCGCCGATAATGAACGATTTCTCCGGTTGTGGTTCGAAGTCTCGGATGATCGCTCCGAGCTCCGCTCGTCTGGCCCTCGTATGGCTTCGTTGTCCCCAAAGAAATGGTTCCCGTTCAACAAGGGCGGCGAGTTCAGAAAGTGGTGGGGTAATGCCGAGCATGTCGTGAATTGGGAGGGTGACGGCCGTGAGATCCGCGCCTTCCGGCCTCGATCAACTGTTCGGAATCCGTCGCTGTATTTCGTAAGGTGCGTCTCATGGTCGAACGTGAGCTCGGGTGCACCTTCATTCCGTCAATACCCGGCGAGTTTTATGTTCAGTAACGTCGGTTATGCAGTCTTTCCGGATGTGCACGACTTCGAAGGGGTTATTGCTTTCCTGAATTCGAGCATAGCGCAGGTTTTTCTTACCGTGACGTCGCCCGCGATCCATCTTGATGCTGGCCAATTGGGCAACTTACCTATTTTGAGTCCAGATGTTGGGGTGGTTCGTTCGATCGTCGAGCAGCTCACCAGTATCGCTAGAAGTGACTGGAACGACTATGAATTTTCTTGGGATTTCGAGGTCAATCCTATAGCTGCCAAAGGGGCAGGCGGTCTTGAATCTCACGCGGACTCGCGCTGGAAAGATGTCGTCGCAAAAACGGAGCTTACCCGTCAAATTGAGGAATCGAACAACCGCTACTTCGCCAAGCTGTACGAGCTTGAGGATGAGGTGGAGTGTGACGTCCCGATCAGCCGTATCTCGTTGACCCAGAACCCGTATAATCGCTATGCCCCGGCGAAGGGTACGATGCGCACTAACTCCGATTACCGGACTCTGTTTGATCTCGATCTCGCTCGGGAGCTCATCTCGTATGCGGTCGGTTGCATGATGGGTCGCTACAGCTTCGACAAGCCGGGCCTGATTCTCGCGGATGCCGGTGCGACGATCACCGACTTCGATGTGAAGGTGCCGAACGCGCGGTTCCGGCCCGACGCCGACGGGATCATCCCGATCACCGCTGAGCACTACTTCGAGGACGACATCGTCTCCCGCATGCGGGAGTTTCTCGCCGTCGCGTTCGGGAAGGAGAATGTCGAAGCGAACGTGGCGTGGCTGGAGTTCGCGCTCGGCTCTGGGAAGCGGAAGTCGTTGCGTGACTACTTCCTCAAGGACTTCTACAACGACCACGTTAAGACGTACTCTAAGCGTCCCATCTACTGGCAGGTGTCGTCGAACCCCAAGACCGACAAGGGGTTCAATGCGTTGTTCTACCTGCACCGGTACACGCCCGCGACGCTTGGGTTGATTCGTGAGAACTACGCGAATCAGATGACCGACAAGCAGCAGGCCCGTCTCGAAACTATTGAGCACGCGCTGCGCACGGCTGGGAAGGCGGAGGCGACTAAGCTCAGCAGGGAACGTGACTTGCTCACTGCGCAGCGCCGTGAGATTCGGGACTGGATCACCAACAAGCTGTTCCCGCTGTCGACCGCGGAGGTGAAGCTCGACCTCGACGACGGCGTGAAGCATAACTATCCGAAGTTGCAGGATGTGCTGCGGAAGGTTCCGGGCCTGTGAGCGCCGCATCCTCCGCACGCATCGCCGAACTGCTCGCCGCGCGGTACGCCGAGACTCCGCTGCTCACGTGGCGGGACATAGACGGCGACTACGCACCACACCTCGACGCGATCGCCGAGGCCGTCGCCGAACACGGCCTCGGCCTGACCGTGCACCGCGTCAACGGCAACGAACTCGGCGTCAAACACGGCGTCTACACCACCCTCGACGCCAATTCATCCGAATCGGCGCGTCACCTGGTGTACCGCACGGGCGAACCACCGGAACTGCGCGAAAACTGGCTACTCGACCTCGAAGTCGGATACGGCACCTTCAGTGCCGACACCACCGCGATCCTCGTCGAGGACCTTGGGCTCGCCAATCGCGGCGTCGATGCCGTCGTGGCCGCGCACCTGGCCGTGTTCGGCGACCAGCGCCGAACCGACCACATCCGTGAGCAGCTGGCCGACCTGCCGTCGGACCTGTCGATGGACAAGCTGTCCGACGTATTCCGTGCGCTCATGAGCGCGGCCGTCCTCGGCCTCGATGGCCCGGGCGGCCACCGGCTGCACCGAATCGTCGAGGAACTCCTCGGCGACCACGTCGCCGACCGCTCCGACGGCTACGACGCGCTGGAGACGTACGGGCTTACCGACTACCTGTGGGCGGGCTGCCGGGGCATCTACGGTTACGACGCCGATGAGCCGTCCGTCGCCGGCCTCGCCACCTGGTTGTTCGATCAGGCCTGGCGCGGCTGGCCCGAGGCCCGCAACCCCGCGCGCATCGACTTCGAACGGCTCCGCGACGATCGGCAACTCCGCCGCCTGTTCACCGACCTTGCCGAACGGGCTCAAGCCGACCTGAATATCGGCGAACGGCTGCGCGGTCACCCTCCTACCGTCGACACGCTCACCGCGCGCGACGTGTTCCCGATCGTCGACGATGCTGTTCTCCACGCCCTGGCGGCTGCGACGCTCGACCGTGGACTGTCTCCTGACCGAATCGCCGAACTCATCCGTGTGCGCTCCACCACCACCTGGTACGACGAGCAAAAGCACGCCTACCAGGCGCTCACCGCGGCGTCCGAATGCCTCAGTCGGATCGAAACATTCGCGCCCGTCATCGCAGACCCCGCCGACGGCGTCCGTAGCTACGCCGACAACTGGTCGGCGATTGACGGTGCTTACCGGCGGTTCCGGCATCACCTGGGACGTGCCGAAACGGACTTGCCTGTCGAGCTGGCCTCCCGCGTGGAGCACAGGTACGTCCACGACTTTCAGCGGCCCCTCGCACACGCATGGCAACAGCAAGTCGACGCCCTTGACGCCTGGGACATCCCGGGTGTCGAAAGGCTCGCCGGTTTCGCCCGCTACGACCTGCCGGCCAAGGCGAAGACACTCGTCGTTGTCTCCGACGCCCTGCGTTACGAGGTGGGTGCAGAACTCGCCGCCCGTATGAACAGTGACGACTGGTTCAGCGCGGTCATCGAACCGCGGCTCTCTCCGTTGCCATCATTCACCCAACTCGGCATGGCCTCGATGCTGCCCCACACTCGGCTCGAAATGCGTGAAGACGGAACGGTCCGTGCCGATGGGGTCGCGACATCCGGGCTCTCCGCACGCGATGCACTGTGGGGGTGCGTCAACGCGGCTGCCGTCGACTACGCGACCGTCATGTCGATGAGTGCAACCGATCGGGCTGCTCTGTGGTCCGATCACGACGCAGTCGTGGTGTACCACGACGCAATCGATGCTGTCGGCCATAAGTCGCCTTACCAGACCCCGGAGGCGTGTGACCGTGCCATCGATGAAATCATTCGGGTGATCAAGCGTTTCGGCGGCAAGACTAGGGCCAGTCGCGTCCTCGTGACTGCTGACCACGGTTTTCTTTACCAGGATTCGGACCTCGAACCGGGCGACTACCTAAGTGAAGCCGCTCACGGCGACGAGATCGTCGCGCGAACCCGCCGCTACGTCCTCGGGCGCGGCCTCCTGGAACATCCGGCGTTCACGACATGGACGGCCGCGCAGCTGGGTCACGATGGTGATCTACAGGTGCAGGTGCCTCGAGCACTGCACCGGATACGCATGCAAGGCGCCGGCTACCAGTACGTGCACGGTGGCGCAACCCTGCAAGAGGTTGTGGTGCCGCTGATTACTCTCACGCAGTCGCGGAGCAAGGACACCAGCAAGGTCACCGTCGATGTTAACGTCAGCAGCCCAACCATCACCTCCAGCACTGTGCTCGTCACGCTATTACAACGCGAAGTGGTTACCGGAAAACGACGCGCGCGGACACTGGTGATCGGCGTGTACGCCGAGGACGGGACGGCGCTGTCGGGGGAGCGGACGGTAGCTGTGGACAGTGCAGCCGACGACGTGAGGGACCGGAGCTTGACGGTCGAGCTCGTACTGAACGAGGCCGCAGAGCGCTTCAACGGCAAGTCCGTCTACATTCGCGCAGAGGAGATCACTAACGGGACCCGTACTGAGTATCGTCATACGACAGCGGCGCTGCAGCGTGGGTTCGGAGGATTCTTCGACCCGCTGTGACGATTCTAAGTCGCATCATGACCGGGCACACCCGCGGAACGTCGGCTCGATGAAGGAGAATGTAGAACGTGACTGATTCTGTAGCTGATTCGACGGCCGCTCCCATGCAGCTCACCGCGCTGGATTTAAAGGCCAATGCCGAATTCCCTGGCATGATCGTCCGCAAGGATTTGGTTGGCCGTGTTCGAGGAAATGCGGTGGTCCCGGGTTATGTCCTTGAGTTCTTGCTCGCCCAGTACTGCGCTACCGATAACGAAGCGACGATCGACGCCGGTATCGAGAGCGTTCGCAATATTCTCGCGCAACACTACGTACACCGCGGCGAGGCCGAACTTGTAAAGTCCACTATACGAGACCGAGGCCGCCACCGGGTGATCGACAAAGTTAGCGTGGTGTTGGACGATCGCAAAGATATTCACGCTGCAGCCTTTTCGAACCTGGGGCTGAAGTCAGTGCCTATTGACGACAGAACTGTGAAGCAGCACCCCAAACTGCTCACTGGCGGAGTGTGGTGCATGGTGGACGTCGAGTATTCACCGGGCGACGCGCATGAGGATCGCTGGATAATTGCAGGGTTGAAGCCGATTCAGCTCGGTCAATTCGACGATTCGCGATACATCGCGGCGCGCAGAAAGTTTAGTACGTCTGAATGGATCGATTTGCTTTTGCAAACAATCGGGTTCAATCCTGAAGTGCTGTCTGCGCGTGCGAAATTGTTGCAGATAGTTCGTCTGATTCCATTTGTCGAGCGAAATTACAACCTCGTCGAGCTTGGCCCTAAAGGGACTGGAAAATCGCATGTCTACTCAGAGTTCTCTCCTCATGGGATGCTGATATCGGGCGGTGAAGTCACGGTACCGAAACTGTTTGTCAACAACTCGAATGGCCGTATTGGACTTGTTGGCTATTGGGATGTGGTCGCGTTTGACGAATTCGCGGGACAAAAGCGGGTAGACAAGTCGTTGGTAGATATCATGAAGAATTACATGGCGAATAAAACCTTCTCGCGCGGTGTGGAAACAATTGGGGCGGAGGCCTCAATGGCATTCATTGGTAACACGTCTCGGCCTGTGCCGACGATGCTTGCGCACTCGGATCTCTTCGACGCGTTGCCAGAGGCGTACCATGACTCGGCTTACCTTGATCGCCTGCATTGTTACCTTCCTGGCTGGGAAGTAGAGATAATAAGGCGTGAATTATTCACAAACGGCTTCGGATTCGTGGTCGATTACCTCGCCGAGGCACTAGCGTATATGCGTCAGCAGGACTTCTCCGACGCGTACTCGAAGAATTTCTCGTTATCCGAAGAGATCTCGACGCGTGACCGCGACGGTGTGCGCAAGACGTTCTCTGGGCTGATGAAGTTGATCCACCCCCACGGCGAAGCTACCGATGTCGAGATCGAGCAGTTACTTGCTTTTTCTATCGAAGGCCGCAAACGGGTCAAGGATCAGATCTTGCGGATCGATCGAACCATGGATGCGGTTCGTTTCGGCTATACCGATTCCAGCGGTAAGTGGCATGACGTGACGACCCAGGAAGAACAGGACTATCCCCATCTCTACCACCGTTCCGAGGCACCTTCCGGAGTCGAACAGGGGGGCGTGCATCAGTCACCAAATGCACCGACTATGCCTGCCGCCAAATCAAGCTCCAATCTCCGCACTGGGGCTTTAGACATAGTCGAGAACGCACTCGGTCATTCGTACGAGAGCTTATTCAGCTCGCATCTGCGCGGTGCCAACAGGATCGAAATCATCGATCCGTACATCCGCGCACCACACCAGCTTCGGAACCTCTGGGAACTACTGGTAGAGGTCATTAACGCAAAGCCGGTAGATGAAATAGTCGCCGTTCACGTCGTCACCGCTGAGGAGAAGTCTCGCGAAGATTGGCAACGGGCACAGCTCATCGGACTGTCAGAGATCAAGGACGCAGTTTCCGAGGGAGGTATCGAATTTACTTGCGAGTTCGACTCCGCTAAGCATGACAGACGGATCACCACTGATACGGGCTGGCGAATCCATCTAGGGAGAGGCCTCGATATCTTCCAGCCGTACACCACCGCCAGTCGGTTTGATTTGAGGCAGCGTCTTCAAGGTCGGCGACGAACAAAAGAATGCACAATTACCTATCTGAAGGTTTAACCGATCCGCGCGATACTTTTGAAACGAACTAGATGCGCGCAGTGCCTTCGGCAGCTCTTTATCCATGTCCTTTTCTGTCCAACAAGCCCGCCGACTCGGAAAGCGGCGACCGTTTAGATCAGTTCCTTAACCGATAGCAGAGGTGATTTTCGCAGGGTGTACCTTAGCTGTTGAGTGCTTTGTTTTTTGCTCGAACCCGCCTTTCCTGTTAAGCGCAAGACCCACTCTCCGCGTTCTATGTCAAGCGTGTTAAGGCCGCGCTGCAACCGGACATCTGAATATTCACTGAGTGCGAGTATGTACGCTTCATACTTAACTCCCGCTTGTTTTTGGTCAGAAAGGGCTGACTGGACTAAGTGCGCAAATCGCATGTCAACCAGTCGGGCGAGTAATTCGTATCCTTGAGTTGACTTTTCGCGAAAATCGACGCGGAAGAATGTTGATCCTTCGCCTTTGACTCCAGATATCAGAGTCTCCAATGCAGTAATGATAATTTGAGATTCATTGGAGTTGACGTCTTGTTCCAGATCGCGCTTTTTGCTCTGCGAGTATCGACCAGCTGCGCCGGAGACATCTTCTCTACCAATCTCTGCTGCTTGTGCACGTCGTTCGCGAGCGACGACTATCGAGTTTGAGAACAGATTCAAGTAATCGCGAGGAACGCCTCCCGATGCCAGTACAAGCCTTCCCAGCGCCTCGGTTTTTGCAATTGATCCGACGGAACCCAGGCCTGCTTTATCGATGTAAGTATTCATCACTGATTCAAGGAACTCTTGCGTCTGCGCTGGGTTTTCGAGTGTCACGTCCAAGTCAATTGTGGAAGCGTCGTGCGGTACTTCGATTCCGATCCGCTCGGAGACGTCGAAAGGCCTAGTTAGCCTTTCGATACTTGCAACTTTCAGCCATCCGTCGCAGTCACGCAGAGAGGATGCCAGATAGTCGAGGATTTGTGGCTGCCAAGACTGGGGTATTAAGTAGAAATCATCAAGATAGACAAAAAGCTGTAATACTTCGGCCCGAAGTATCGAGCGTAATGTCGAGTTGATCTCGGGAATCAAGTCAGCTGCGACTGGCGAATCTTGACTGGTTGCATTTAGTCTGTTTGAAAGGTCTAATATTTGTTTCTTGGTCGGGGATTTGCTAGCGCCTATGCGGTGAAGTAGACTTTTCAGTACGGCTGAAATTACGGTGGAGAATGTTTCCTCGGGCGTCTGGTTCCGTAATGTGTGAGAATTCATCCAAACTGTGGCAGCCCCTCGTTGCTCGCTCAGCCGTTTGACCTCAAGTAGGAGTGCTGTTTTGCCAACTCCTCGCCGCCCGTACACAAGGTGGTGACGTGATGCTGCGACCGCAGTGAGGCTGGCGCGTGGATCCTCCCGATAAGCAAGGCTCGGGATAGCCTCTGACGTGCGAGACCGTGCTTCAAGTAGTTGAATGAGTTGGTCGACGTTGGCGCTGGATAACCGGCCTGTATTACTCGCATTTGTAGGGTTCTCAGGCTCTTGCCTACCGGGTCTGAAGAACGCAGTGACAGACGTGTCGGTTGCGGTTAAAGCGTCAGAAAGCTCAGATTCGATTTGGCCGGCGAGCGATTGCGCAGTCACGAGAGCGGCGGCGTCGATCGTAACTATGACCCAATGTTCGCCCGGAAACTCTCTTTCCGAGACCTCCTGAGCGCTCAGTCCGACTGATTGCAAAATTTCATTAACGATCGTCTTCGCCGGTGTCTTCATATCAGGTTTCCTATCGCATAGTCATCGCATGCAGCGACAAATCGGGACGCATTCAAGGCAACGCGGGAAGCGTCGTTCTGCCATTCATGGATGCTTTTTGGGTATAAGTCGTAATCTGCCTCGTTGCGTGTAAACCGTGCGTCTTGCAAAATGTTTACCAAAGTCGCCAGGTTCGGAAGCGCAGCGGGCAGGTGTGACCGCACGTCCCTATGTTGTCCATAATCGTCTCCTCCGGCGGATCCGAATGCTAGCGCGCGGGCCGCGTGGTACATGGAGTAATAGTGGCGGCTGATCGATGTGCGAAACTCGCTCTCGGCTAGGAACCTGTCGCCAATGCGCATATGTTCACCAGCAAGAGCGAGGCGGTCTGAAACTATTTGTGACACACAGTCTAGCGCACGCATTCTAACGGAGCTTAAGGTAACGGTCATTCTAGCCAGGTTGGCTGCGCGGGAAGTTGACACGGCATGCAGAGCGTGTTCGTCTCCCAAGCGAATTGGCATACAGTGTCTCTTTCCTGTTTGTGTCATCTGGATTGTACTCGGGTTCTTGTTGGATTGCCTCGGCTGCTGCATTTGGAGCTTCCAACTGTGATTTCAGCCCGGAGACTGGACGCAAAAGTCCTGCCAGCTAAAGAATCTTTAATGCCCTGTGCGGTATTCGCCCCCGCTGTTGATCAACCGGCCGCGTCGAACACCCAGGTCGATGACAGCTTCGAGTCGCTCCCGCGTCGGTCCGGTCAGGCGCTTCTGGTTGAAGATGGTCAGGGTCTTGCGCAGCAGGGTGTCGTAGTCTGGCTGACCCGTCTGGGCGCATACCGACATCATGGCGTTGATGATCTCCTCCGGCGCCACGTCGGTGAGCGCCCGCGTCAGCTCGCTGTGCGTCCGGCGGAATCCTCGCCACGTCGCGCGGTCCAGCTCGCGGGGCCACGCGAAATCGCCCAAGTCCTCGGACCGCTCGATCAGCCCGTCGGGCACGGTCTGCAATACGAACTCGCGGCGTCCTGCAGCGACTCGATCGAATCCGAAGCGCTTGGCCACATTTCGAGCCAGACGATCGAGCGAAATTGGGCCTTCGATCTCGACTGTCTCCTGGACAGCCCGGGTGATGGTGTTGCGTACCGCAGGCGAATGTACGCGGTCCAGGTCTTCACGCACACCGAGGTTCGACGTCGGAGCCTCGATGTACTCGATATTGCGGCCGTGCCAGTTCCGTGGCTCCGCGATCGTCAGCACGGGTTCTTCGACCGTCAGGCTCGCCACACGCAGGGGTTCGGACTCCGCCGGGGTCGCGGCCGGCTTGATCCACATGTCGCTATCCGGCGCGAATTCGTCGAGCGACTCGATGGCGTCGTCGACCACCGAACCGGCTGCCGCAATGGCGGCCGCTTGAGCCTCGGCTGCCGCGTCGATCTGTGCCCGGCGAGCTGCCTGTCGCTCCTTGGAACGGCTCACGGCGTCGGCGATCTGTGTCATGACACCGTCGGGGTTGTCGATCCAGTCCGGAAGCCACACTCGGACGGACGAACCCCAGTGCATCATCGATTCCAGCAATTGCGGCGTCAGGTCTCGATCGGCCACCGTCGGTCGCTGCGCCCACTGCGGACCGTCCAACATCACGGCAACTTGCCATCGTTCCGAACCTGGTTCGCGCACAACCACATCCAGAACGAACTCTGACAAGCCGTAGTTGGCCTCGACTTCGTAACCGTTCTCGCGGATGGATCGGACCAAATGCTCCTGCACCGCGTCGGACGCTCCACGCGAATGCGCGGGTCGAGCGTCGTCGGTCCGCGAATTCTGCGCGGCCATCTCGAGGTACCCACGCAGGTGTGCCAAGCCAACCGATCGTGTGCGAGACAGGTCGATGTCCATCGGATCGAACGAGGAGAAGATAACCACTTTGCGTCGGGCGCGGGTCACCGCCACGTTGAAGCGCTTCTCGCCGCCCGAATTCGTCAGAGGGCCGAAGTTGAGAGGCAGCTTGGGGTCGTCCGGCTTCTTCGAGAATGCAGCACTGAAGAGGATCACATCCCGTTCGTCTCCCTGTACGTTCTCCAGGTTCTTGACGAAGATCCCGTCGTCGCGATCATCTCGGAGCTGATCGAGGATGAGGGGATCGCCCGACGCCTCCAAGAGATCTCGGACCAACGTCTGCTGTTGTGCGTTGAACGTGACGACACCGATGCTTTGATCGGCGAGGTGGGCGTCGGACAGTCGACTGCGAATCTCGGCAACAATCGCCTCCGCCTCAACGATGTTGGTGCGTATGCGATCCTTGGTCTCGCGATTGAAGTGGCCATCGACGCGCCGCCACTCGACACCGGCAGTGTCGTCGCCACCAGGAGACGGGAGGCTCGCGAGCCGGCCCTCGTAGTACTTCTCGTTCGAGAACGCGATGAGCGACTCGTCCTGACTGCGGTAGTGCCACGACAGCCACAACCGGGGGACTCCGGACTCGACCGCCTCTGTGAGGATGCTATCGAGATCTTCCGGGATGACCTCGTCGTCCTCTGTGTACTCGTCGCCGTCGTTCGTGTTGACGACGCCGATCGCAGTCGGCGGCATCTGCTGCGAATCGCCGACGATCACCGCAGACCGACCACGTCCCAACGCGCCGATCGCCTGGGGGACCGTCACCTGAGATGCCTCGTCGAACACCACGAGGTCGAACGTGACCGAACCCGGTGGCACGAACTGTGCGAGTGATGTCGGGCTGACGAAGAAGCACGGGGTCGCTTCGAGGATGTAGTTGCCGTAGCGACTCATCAACTGGCGGAACGACGTTCCACCGCGCTTGGCATCGAGGAGTCGTCGGAGATTGCCGACCTCACCCGTCAACGAACCGGCGTGGAAAGACCGACGCTCCAGTAGAGCGGCCGGGAGTGCGGTGACCTGTTCTGCACGACCGGCTGCCGACGCGTTCGCGAAATCCTCGATCTCGCCATTCTTGATGGCGCGATCGAACTGCGTGAGGCCATGCTTACGGCGTCGCTCGCTATGAGAGGTGACCGCCACGCCGCGCATGAACGCAATCTCGGCTTGCCCCGCCGGAATGACACCGGTCAACAGCTCCTCGACCAGATCGTGAAGCCCTGCGGTACGCAAAGGGTCGAGGTAACCGGTCATGCTGGACCACTGGCGAATTGGTGCGCTGCCATCCGTCTGGATGGCGTCGAGCCATGAACGCGAGTCGCGCAGACACGCATCGAGCCAGTGAATGCCGTTGCGCCACCGGTCGACCTCGACGTCTCGGGCACCCAGAATCTGACGCCACGATCTCCAGGCTTGTGAGAGATCGTCGAGGACGGCGATGTCCTGCGGACTCAATGGACCGGCGGCAGTGAGGGTCTGCCATAACTGTGGTTGCGCCTGAAGGAACTGCGCGGACTGTTCGATGTAGTCGAAGGACGACTGCAGGTGGCCGATTGCATCCGGGCTGAACGGATTCCACATCGGGGGTGCGAACTGCGTCAACAGCTCGTGCATGTGCCGCACTGTGTTGGCGGTAAGCTCTCGCGCACCGGGCACGGACCTTAGAAGTGGGAGAGCTGTTTCAGGATCCAGCTGGACACCCGGCAGTAGTCCAGGGGCCATGTCGCGGATGAACTGTTCGGTGCGCTTCTTCTTGCCGAACAGACCCTTTCCGGCTTCCTCTGCAGCAACGGCCAGGGACTCGGTGTCGCCACTGTCGATGAAGCTCGGGGTGAAGACGGACGTCAGAGGACCGCATTGCTGCTGGAGCAGCGAAATCTCGCCCAGCAAAGCATGTTTCGATGCACCCCATTGTGCGGAGTGGGTGGCGGTCAGGATGTCTGCTTCGGGAATGGGCCGACCGACCTGCCGTCGGGCTTGGGGGAGGAGTATGTCGATTGTCTCGGGATTCGGAAGCTGTTCGGTGATGTACCGCATGGTGTTGCTCTGATGAACCGTATCGAGAGCGGCGGCGAGCCGCGATGCGACGGCACGGAACTGATCGTCGGTGGCGTGCTGATCGATGGTTCCCGCGATGGTCCACGGGTTGTCGCGGCTGATCGTGACCGACCGAGCGGCGCGCTCGAATTGCTGTAGGGCCCCGGTGATGTCGGCGACCGGAACAGTCGGGTTGCTGACGTATGTCGCGGGGATCGGCGCGATCGGCCCATCGCCGAGGCTGAGCATGGTGTCATAGGCAGACCAGAGCGAATGGTCGACGCCGTTCTGCTGGTGGACCTTGACGGGGTAATCGTCGAGTGGGACGTGGCGTGATCGGACGTCGGCGAGCTTCGCAGCCCAAGTTCTGCTGTTGTAGGTGGCAGAGTTTTCGATCGCGTGCTTCAGCTGTGATCGAATCGCATTCGCACTCTGGTTCTTTCCGTGCAGGTCCAGCGTGAACTTCGTGAGTCCGACTTTGTCGAGGCGCTTCTTGACGACGTCGAGCGCGGCTTGCTTCTCGGCGACGAAGAGAACCGACTTGCCCTGCGCGAGGGTGTGCGCGATCAGGTTGGTGATGGTCTGCGACTTGCCGGTTCCCGGAGGGCCTTCCAGGACGAAGGTGTGGCCGTCGGCTGCGAGGGCGACGGCGCGGAGCTGGGAACCGTCGGCTGGGATCGGGACTGGTACGTCGAGCTCGTGAAGGGGGACGGACTCGATGGCCGAGCCGTCTGGGCGGCGTGCGTCGCGGAAGGACTCGCCGGCGCTGTGGGTGAGGTGACGGACGATCGGACTCTGCTCCAGGATGTCCCAGCTGTCGGTCAGGTCTTTCCATATTCCGAACGTGCCGAACTGGCAGATGGCGACGGAGGCGGTCTCGTCGATTCTGAAGTCGAGGTTGTGCTCGACGAGCGCCGATCGAATTTGCTTGAGCGCCTCGTCGATATCGATTCCGTTGTCGTCGAGCGGAGGGTTCTGTAACGCGGGAATCGTTGCGTTGTGTTTGATTCGGAGCCATTCGACGAGGCAGTAGTTCGGCGTCGAGACAGCCGCGGTGTCGACGGTGATCTTGAATTGGCTCCGGCCGGAGCCTCCGACGACCTTGATCGGGAGAAGGAAGAGGGGAGCGCGGGCTTCGTTTCCGCTGCTGGTGGTGTGGATCAGTGCACCGAAGGTGAGATAGAGATTGGCGTTGCCGGTCTCCTCGAACATCGTGTGCGCGGTGCGCTGCAGGTGCTTGAGCCGTACCGGGTACGTGTCTTTGGTGACGACGGCATGAATGCGCTTCTGATCGCGGAGGTAATCGAGGACCGTTGCGTCATCGATGTCCTGCGCGCGTCGAGCGCCCTGGAGTTCGTGGATCGAGCTGAGCTCGTCGTGTGGCATCAGTTCGATGCTGTGCCCGCCGTGGACGAAGTCGTCGAGTAGAGCAAGACCGGATGTCGGCACATGAAGGTCGATGACCTCGCGCGTCGGCTTGAGGTTGAGGAGACGGTTGCGAGTACTCAGGTCGAGAAGCGATCGCTTCCACTTCTGGACGCGAGGCGGCGCGGTGTCGTTGGTGTCGAGGACCAGGTCCGACGTGTCCTGGGCGTCGAGAAGTTCGGCGGGGAGGCCCAGGTCGGCCTGACTCGGCAAGGGTGACGACGCTTCGGCCTTGGCGGCGACCACCTCGTCGAGACTCGGGAGAGGGCGGATTCCGTCCTTGCGTGCCGACGAGATCGCGACGACGCCGCGCAGGCGGTCTCGATTGGCGAAGTGCCGTTTGGCAACGGCCACTGCATTCTTGAACGACCCTGACGCGCTGGTGTCGTAGTACATGGCCTCGACGGGGACGACCCGGCCGGACTCGACCACATTGATCAGTGCGTTGGGTTCGGTGATGGTCGAGTGCGCGAGCTGACTCTCGTCGCGCAGGAAGCCCGCAAAGGCGTGGCCGTCGGTCAACCAGAGGACGGGACGGAGGCCGACTGCTTCGAGGCACGCTGCGTAGGTGACGGCGAGGTCGATGCAGGTGCCGAAGCGTTCGTCGAGGACCTGGGCGGTGGTGCGGATCTTCTGTCCGGTGTCTTCGAACGACGCGGGCGGATCGATGTAGCGGATCTGCTGGTGTCGCAGAGCTTCGTAGATGCCGGCTGCGATCTGAGCGGCCCGTTCGGGGCCCTTCTGGTATCCGCCGAGCGATGGGTCGCCCGTAGCGGATCCGAGCAGGTTCGATGCGGTGTCGAGAACGGAACTGACGGCGCGGGTGTTCGGCTGAACGAACGCGGCGAGGGAGTCGTAGAAAACTGGTGCGTTGAACCATTCATTGTGCGCGAGAACGCGAATCGGCGCGTTGAGATGAATGTCCGCGCCCCAGAGCCTGGACACCGTGACGGAAATGGTGGCTGGGTGGCTCTCGTTGAGTGCGCGCAGGTGGGGGACCGGCGGCACGATCGACGAGTAGTTCGACCACACGATGTTCTCGCCGACGCGGAGTGGACCGTCGTGCACGTCGACGCGCTGTGTCGAGAGTTGTTCGCCTGAGCCGAACAGCTGGACGGAGGCCCGGACGTCGACGATGTCCGCGTCGGAGAGATTCACGATCTCGATGCTCGTGATCAGCGGGACGCCGTTGTGGACGAGTGCAAGATTGACCGCGGGATGGGCATGAATCTCGATGGACAAGCCGTCGACCACCGTGCGGAACGGGTTCAGTTCCTGTTCGAGATCCTGCATGTGTCCTCCGAGCTCCGTCGTTCATCGCCTTGTCGATGGTCGCGGCAGTGCCGCCAACCTTCACACGCTAGAGCGGCCTACCGACAAGGTGCAGTCGGAACGGTATCGGACCAGAGGGTGTCTTGCTTGCCGATGCTAAGGGTGTCATGGGGGATTCATTCGGATGAATGATTCTTCAAACCCGTGCAAGGCCTTGATGCGCCGGCGATGCTAGACGAATTCGGAACAACTGGTGCAGGACGATATTCTCTCACAGGCGGTTCTAGTGCGAAGCGGTTGCAGCACACAGTGAAATGGACGTCGCAGAGTCAGGGTCATTCAACCCGCAGGAGTTAATTAAGCTCGGGTACAGCCTCTCGGGGCGTAAGCCTGTACAGTGCAAATTCGAATGTAGTGGTAGTAGCGGCTGCTTCGTGACCAGGGCCGTTCCGGAGACTATCGGGTAGACGGGATGGCAAGATGGCAGTGAATGGGGACGGGACGCCGGAAGAACTTGGTGAGCCCTCCGCTCCAGACTCTGGGGTTGAGTCGAGTCGCAATCTAGATCGAGACTCAAAACCGCCTAAGAAAAACACTTCTCGGAAAACTGCTAAAAAGGCGCCCGCGAAAAAGGCCACCCCGGCGAAAGCGACGCCGGTTGTAGCTAAGTTTCCGCGTCACACGCTAGTGCAAGCGCTACGCATACCGGAGGCGATTTACAAGCAAAATGCCGGAAATCCGGCGACTCTGAAGGAGGCAGTTGCCTTTGCTGGAGGTCGCTCCGTCACTGGTGCGTACCAGTTGGAAATATCGTCCGCGAAGAAATATGGATTTCTAAAATCCGAGGCCGGGAAACTTGTTCTTGAAGAAAGGGCGCGCCGGGCTATCGCGCCACAGTCTGAAGGGGACAGGGTAGCCTCTTTCCGCGAGGCGGTACTCGCCGCCCCTGAAATAGCGGACGTGTACAACTTCTACCGCGGCGAGAATCTGCCTGACGCAAATTTTCTGGTTAACGCTCTAACTGATAAGTTTGGAATACCCAATGACAAAACTGCTGAATTCCTTTCGATCTTCAATGACTCTTTGGAGCAAGCCGAGCTGATCGATGACGCGGGTGATAGGCCTCGCCTCCGCGACATCGGTAGGGATGAGCGGCACCAGTCTGCTACCGCCCAGATGCCTGGTAAGAATCGGGGTTTCTCTCAGAATGCTGGAACAGGAACCTGCTTCGTCATGCAACCATTTCAAGCACCCTTGGGTGGTTACTACGAATCAATTTTCTTGCCAGCAATTGAACAGACCGGGCTGACCGCGGTGCGGGCTGATGCGGACATATTTGGTACCGGTAAGATTATTGACCAGATATGGCGTGGCATTAGGAATGCGACGGTGTTGATCGCTGAGCTTACCACCAAGAATCCCAACGTATTCTATGAGCTAGGCCTTGCCCATGCTCTCCAGAAGCCGGTTATATTGGTGTCCTCAAATCAGGATGATGTTCCTTTCGATCTGAGGCATATCCGCGTAATTCTCTATGATAAGTCGGATCCATTTTGGGGAAGCAAGCTTATTGACAAGGTTGCTGACAATGTCCGATCGGCAATTAATGATCCCGAAGACGCAATTTTCAGAATTGAAGATGTGCGGTAATAGTCGCTTCTCTTACACCCTCATCAAGAACGAGGCCGCAGTGTCCTGGGATATAAGTCGCACCCCTATTGAGCTGACGGATGTTCAGCTGAATTTGTATCGAATCCTAGAACGCTTCATGACGCTACCTAGCTCGACACCGAGTTGTAAGGCGCAGGCTGGAAGCTCTGTTGGGTAGCCTTGCCAAGGCTCGGACACGTCGCCCTAGAACACAGAAAATAACTCGTACGGCGAGTCCTTCCGTGCCACGATTGGCAAACTGTGTTTATTCGAACGCGCGATTGCCACGAACTCGCACGAGAGGCAGAGTTCTACGCGAACGGGGTGGTGTCCCCAGATACGGTTCTTCCGCCCCCGAACATTCGCCGCTACCGCGACTGTGGACCCAGGGCGCGGTCAGACCTGCGGTTATCCGCATCGCTTGTTTTCGATGATCTCAATCGGCGAGGATTACCTCGCGTGCCGAACTCTCGGATCGCGACGCGATTTCGCTAAATACCCTCGATCCAGTACGCCCACCTCGGATCACCCATCTTGATCCTCGCCCTCGCCAATTTCCATGACCCGTATTTGTGGTAGTCGAAGTCCCAGGCGTCAGAGAGCTTGTGGTTAACGCAGCCCCACAAGCCCCATTTGACGTCGGCGAGGAAGCTGCACACCTGGACCCGTGAGACCATGGACCACTCCGCCCGGCCGAAGGACTCCTCGATCAACTCCATGATCTGCTGCTCGCCGTAGAACATTTCGGTGACCAAGACGGCTAGTTCATAGGCCCGATCATTGTTTGACGCGAACTCGTAGTCCACCAACTTCATCGGGATGCCGTTACCGATGAGGATGTTGCCGGGCATCGGGTCGTTATGGCACGCAACCAGATCCAAACCACCCGCCAACATGGCCGCCTTGACCTGCCGGTACTCGGTCAGAAGCACCTCGGCATCCCGAGGCAGCCGCACACCCAGCTCGGCCACCTGCTCGAGATGCTCGTCGATCATGTCGAAGATCGTCTTCGTCACGCTCAGCTTGCTGCCCGAGTGCAACGTCCGATACACATCGATCATCCCCATCGGAATCTCCGGGCGCTTCAGGTCACCGTTGGTGCACGCCCGGTAGCCCTCCAGGAATTCGATCACCTCGACACCGGTCACCGGGTCGAACATCACCACCTCCGGTCCGATACCCAAAGCGCCTGCGCGTCGGGCAGCCTCGTTCGCCAGCGAGCGGTCGATGAACGAATCCGTTCCGCTGCCGGGCAGCTTCATGAAGTACCGCTTCGATTTCCCCTCGACGGTGATACGCCAGTTGCTATTCATCAGCCCACCAGGCACAGGGGAGTACGTCATCCCCAAGCCTTCCCACTCGGGTATGGACGCGAGAGCCTTCTCGACTTGCCGCTCGGCTTCGGTGCGGGCGGATCCGATCGCGATGTCGTTCATGGTCACCTCAGATGTTTCGGATACGGTCGTCGAAATGCGGGTCGCGCAGGCCTGCTCGCGCACGGAGGAACTGCCAGTCGGAGAACTTCGAGTACTCGTGCGTGCCGGGGCGGACAGCGTCGGCATACAGGCCGATCAGCGCCCAGCGCAGTGAATCGGCGATTCCGTAGATGCGTGCGCGGTCGAACAGTGCACTGTCGAACGAACCCCACGCCATCTCGAACACCTCGCGTGCATCGGAGTCGAACGGCCGAAGCTCGGCCAACAACCCCCCGATGTCCTGCAACGGGTCCATCAAAGCCGCGACATCCCAGTCGACGAGGCGCATGCTGCCGTCGTCGAGCATGAGAATGTTCGAGACATTGCCATCCCCGTGGCACGGAACCACGTCGTAGCCGGCTGACTCGATGCGCGCCTGGGCGGGCGCGAGAGTGCGCGTCATCCAGTCGAAGTCGGCCGGCAAGACGCCACCGACCTCGGCGATCAACGCGCGGATCGAGGCAATGTCGTCGAACACCGATGCCCGACGCACCACACTGTCCAACCCGTGCGCGGACTTCCGCAGCGCAACGAGTTTCTCGACGACCGAATCGTCGTCGAACAGATCGAGCGTTCCGGTCGACGACACCCCGGTGAAGTCCTCCATCACCAGCACGCCCGAGTCGGCGTCGGAGATGAAGATCTTCGGTCCGATGCCGGCCTCGCCGGCTGCGGTGGCGGCTGCGAACGATGCGGCGACGTCGACGTAGTCCCGTGCATGCGGTTCCATGACCTTCACGAACGCTGCGGAACCGGCGGATGCGTCGGGCGTGGTGGAGCGTGCCGAGTAGCGCTCGGAATCCGCACCCCACCAGCTCGGGCTTGCCATCGTCGTCGCGGGATCGAGCGAGACGTCGGCGGAATTCCAGATGCCCAACTGGGTCAGCGTGTCTCGTACTGTCATGTGGTTGCTCCGATCTTCTCTGCAGCGACATCCGTCGGCCAGGCCATGTCGAATTCGCGCGCACCTTCGAGCCACTTCGTCAGCCGCAGCACCGCTTGGTCGGCGAATCGTGGCCCGGCGATCTGGATCCCGATCGGCATGTATTCGGCGAATCCGAAGCAGATCGACGACGCAGGCTGCGCTGTCTGGTTGAACCACGCCGTGAAACTGCAGTGTGCCAACGGTTGTGCCGAATCCAGTCCGACTTCCTCGGCGCCGAACCCGACCGTCGGAATCACCGGACTGATCACGAAGTCGAACTCGAATGCCTTCGCCCGCACGATCTCCTGGGCGCGCATGACGGCGTCGGTATCCCGAGAGAACTGCGCCGCAGTGTAATTCGCTGCACCCGATGCCCAGTCGGCGACGACGGGAAGTACGTCGGACCGTCGCGCTTCCGGAATCGACTCCCACTCCGTCCGAGCTCGTACCTGGAACAGTCGATCGAGAGCCGGGTACGGATCCTCACCGAAAATCGGCGGCATCTCGGTGACGACGGCACCCGCTGCTCGCAGTTGGCTGGCTGCGGTCTGGACGACGTGGAGCACGTCGTCGGAAATGGTTGTGCCGTAGCCCATGTCGAGCATGACGCCGATGCGAAATCCCGCAGGGCGGATAGCCGCGTGGATGTCGGCGGTATCCTCGTAGGGCAGGCTCCAGGTGTCCCGCGGATCAGGGCGGGTGATGACGCGGTACAAATCGATGAGGTCGTCGACGGTGCGGGCCATAGGCCCGGCGGACCGCATCGTCGACGGCGCCAGATGCGGGATGCGTCCCTGCGTCGGCTTCAACGCGACCAACCCACAGTGACCGGCCGGCAATCGGACCGAACCGGCGATATCCGAACCGACAGAACCGAATCCGATGCCCGACGCCAGCGACGCTCCCGCGCCGGAACTCGACCCGCCGGTGTTGCGGGTGAGATCCCACGGGTTCCGCGTGATCCCGTATAGGGAGCTGACGCCTGCGGCCATCATGCCCATGTCGGGCATCGTGGTCTTGCCGACGACGACCGCGCCCGCCTCCTTCAGCCGCGCAGCTGGGGGAGCGTCGACGGTCGACATCGGCAGATCCGCATTCGCTCGCACACCGTGCCGCCATGGCATACCGACGGCGTGGATGCTGTCCTTGATCGTGACGGCAATGCCGTCGAGATCGGACAATGCACGCCCGGTCCGAAGCCGGTCGGTGGCCTCCTGTGCAGCCTTGCGGGCACCCGACTCGTCGATGTGCGCGATCGCATTGATCAGCGGGTTCGTCGTCGCGATGTGGTCGAGCGTGGCGTCGAGGACGTCGTTGGGTGTCGACTCACCACTCGCGAAACTCGCACGGAGTTCCGCGGTGGTCTTGGTCAGCAGGGGATTGGTCAACGGAAGATCCTTCTAACTGGTTGCGATGTCGCCTCGGACCAAGCGAGCAACGGTTTCGGTGAGCATCCGCACGCCGTCGACCATGTCGCCGTCGTGCGTCAGCTCTTTCTCGCTGTGGGAGATGCCGTCGACGCTGGGGACGAACAGCATGACCGTCGGCACGATGTCCTTCATGTTCACGGAGTCGTGGCCTGCCATCGTCAGCATCCGGCGGTACGACAGGCCAAGGTCGGTGGCGGCCTTCTCAGCGAGTTCGACGCCCTCGCTCTGGTAACTGGTTGACGGCCGCAGCGACGAGGTGTCGATGCTGATCCGCACTTCCTTCTCCTGTGCGATGGCGTCGAGCAGCATCGCGTGGGCCTGCTCCAGAACATCGGGATCCGACGAGCGGATGTCGATCGCCATCGTGACCTTCGACGGAACGACGATGGGGGAGTTGGGCTCCACGTCGAACTGGCCGACGGATGCGAGGAGAAGTCCGTCGGGGAATTGGTTCGTGAGTTCCCTGGCGGCGACGACGAGCTTGCTGGCACCTACCAGCGCGTCGTGGCGTAGCGCCATATGCGTTGCGCCGGTGTGTGATTGCTCGCCGTGTACGGTGATCGAGTACTTGCGCGCCGCCCAATTGGCCGTCACGATCCCGATCGTCGTGTCTTCCTCTTCGAGAATGGGGCCCTGTTCGATGTGGATCTCGGCGTAGGAGGCGGCCTGGGGTGCGGTGCCGTCGCCGTGGAAGCCGATGTCGGACAATGCGTCTCGAACGCTGATACCGGCCCGGTCGGTGACGTTCAAGATATTCTCGGCGTCGAACTTGCCGATGAAGACCCCACTTCCCATGAGGGAAGGGGAGAAGCGGGAGCCCTCTTCGTTGAACCAATTGACGGCGGCGACGTTGAACTGCGGAGTCAAAGAACCCTGTTCGACGCGGTCCGCGATCTCGCGTGCTGCATAGGCGGCCGCGAGGACACCGTAGGCGCCGTCGTACTTTCCGGCCGTCGGCTGGCTGTCGAGATGCGAGCCCACGAGCACGTACGGGGCGCCGGGAACGAACTCGATCGTCCCGTACATGTTGCCGACGGAATCGACGACGGTGGTGAGGCCGTGCCGGTCGAACCAGTCGGCGAGGAACCGCCTGGTTCGACCGTCGTCCGCAGTCGCTGCCTCCCGGTCGACGCCACCAGCTGCGGTGGCGCCGAACGAGGACATGACGTCGAAATCTTGCAGAAAAGGCACTAGATCTTCTCCGGGTTGGCGGCGAGTTCTTCGATCTGGGCTTCCATGGACAGATCCGCAGGGGCGGTACGGGTGGGACGCTTGCCGACCTCGAACATCGCGTCGACGCGTGCCTTCTCCTCCGCAGTCGTGCCGGTGGCCTTGGAGACGATGAGGAAGACAGCGAGATTGACGGCCATGCCGACGACGCCGCCGGTGAGGCTGCCGAGGCCGGGGATGTCGTCGGGGTAGATCGCGGTGAGGACGAGAGCGGTGACGAAGCCGCTGATCATGCCGGCGACAGCGCCCTTGCCGTTGCCGCCGCGCCAGAAGACGCCGAGGAAGAGAGGAACGGCAAGCTGGACGACGCCCTGGTACGAGATCTGCGCGAGGAGCTGCAGCCGCGTCATGTTGAACGTGGCGTAGGCGACGATGGCGGCCAGAGCCATGAACGCGAGCATGCTTCCCTTGGCGACCTTGGTGAGCTGGCTGTCGGTCAGGGGACGCTTCTCGGAGTTGACGAGGTCGTTGGCGATCTGCAGGCCGCACACCTGGACGCTGCCGTCGATGTGGCCCATGGACGCTGCGAAGACCATGCAGGCGCCGAGGCCGAGAAGCCATGTGCCGCCGTAGCTTTCCATGATGGTGAACCAACCGGTCTGTGGCGACTCGGCGACGCCGACCATGACAGAGCCGGCGATGCCGACGAGCATGAGCAGCGAGTAGAAGACTCCGGAGATCAGGACGGTGCGGATGGTGCCGGACTTGACGGCGCGGACGCTGGCGGCGGTGTAGATGCGCTGGAAGCTCGTCGGCCAGCAGAGCGATCCGACGACGCCGGTGAAGATGAGCGCGAACAGGTAGAACGGGCCGTAGGCATCGCCGTCACCGGGGACGCGCAGGTACTCGTCGGCGACATCGCCCAAGGTAGTGAAGCTGATCGGGCCGCCGGCGACACCGGACAGCAGGATCAGGCAGAGCGCCGCGGAGAAGACGTACGCGACGAGGCCCTGGAACATGTCGGTCATGATCAGGCCGCGCATGCCCATCTTGACGGTCCAGTACTGGCGGATGACGATGACTGCGAGTCCGACGAACAGGCACGTCGTGACGGACCAGGCGCCGGCCGTCGCGACCTGGAAGACCTCGCCGAGTGCCTGCATGCCGAGGACGACCCACGGGAACAGCGAGACGATACCGATGACGCTGGCGACGATCTTGGTGCCGCGCGAGTTGAAGCGCAGGCCGAGCAGGTCGGGCTGCGAGCGGAGGTTGTATTTCGCGCCCCAACGCCATGCGCGGGTGGCCATGAAGTACATCATCGCGACGCCGAGGCTGGAGTAGGCGAGACCGTAGAGGCCGAACACGCCTGCGCCGCTGGCCAATCCGAAGAAGGCGATGAACACCGAACCGGGCCACCACGAGTTGACGTAGCTCATCGCGACGTACCAGGGGCCGTAGCTGCGGCCGCCGACGGAGTATTCGTCGAACGATGGGCTCGTCTTCTGTTGCGTGGTGTAAAGGATGAAGATGACGATGGCGTAGAAGACCGCCAGCATTCCCAGCATGATCAACATGTCATTCTCCAGAAAGGGGTGCGGTAGCGGGGAGGAGGTCCTCGTCGAGTTCGCCGCGGATGTCCTCGACGATGTAGAGGCCCCAGAGGGTGAATCCGAGGACGAGCCCGTTGATCAGCCAGTACATGATGGAGAACGGAATGCCGAAGATCTCGAAACGAATTCCGCTGCCCCACATGTAGAGCGGCGGGAACAGAGCGAAGAGCAGAGCGAGTGCGTAGATGCCGCCGAAGAACGTGGTGATCGTCCTCCGGTCGAGGCCGCGAATGTACTCTTTCATGTGCGTCATCCTTGGTTGACTATTTTGAGAACCGAGTCGTGGACTGCTCCGTTGGAGGCAATGCCGTTGCCTCCGTCGAACTCTCGCGCTCCGTCGAGCGAGGTGAATTTGCCGCCGGCTTCTTCGATGATGACCGGCATGGGGGCGAGATCGTAGGCCTGCGTGGTGTAGTCGACGATCGCTTCGGCCTGGCCGCTCGCGACCATCATGTAGCCGTAGGCATCGCCCCAGGTGCGGACGACGGCTCCGGCGGACTGGAGATCGATCAGCGCGTCGGGATGCCAGTCCTCGAGCCACGTCGCCATGACGTAGGCGCCGTCGAGTTCTGTTTTGTCCGAAACTTGCACTCGTGTGCCGTTTTTCCAGCATCCCTTGCCGCGTTCGGCGTGCATCAGGACGTCGGCGCTGGGCAGGTTGATAACGCCGGCGACGACGGTGCCGTCCTCTTCCAGCGCGATCAGGTTGGCGTACAGGGGAACTCCGTGGACGAAGGACTTGGTGCCGTCGATCGGGTCGACGATCCAGCGGTAGCCCGATGTTCCTTCTGTTTCGCCGAACTCTTCGCCGAGGAAGCTGTCGTCGGGGTAGTGCTTGGTGACTTCGGCGCGGATGTGCTGTTCGATCTCCCGATCCGCTTGCGTAACAGGGGAACCGTCCTGTTTTGCCTCGACCGTCAACGCCGCCGTATCGAACCAGCGGCGTGCGATCTCACCGGCCGAGCGGGCGAGCTCGACGCCGAGTGCGGCGCGCGCCGACCGTGAATCTTCCACAGTGGTGCCTCCCTTGTGCGGCTTCGCCGCCCGTGCGTGAATAGTTGTAGTGGGCTCGTACTTTCCGAACACGGGTAACGATCCGCGTAGACCATTTCTGGTTTTACTCATCGCGTGTGAACTGCGTGTAACACGAGTCCGGGATGAGATGACGTAGACCGCCGGCAGTGTTAATCGTGTGTAAATCTGCTGGTAGATGGTCATTTCGGGGTGTGGAGGCGGGTTAGATTGTCCTGACGTGATCGAAGGAGGTGGGCCGGTGCTGTTGAGGGAACACACCCATGCCGCTTTGCTGCGTCTTGTCGACGAGCTCGAGCAGCGATCGGTTGCCCGACTGCCGCCCGAGCGGGAGTTGGCAGAGCGTTTGGGTACCTCGCGTACGACGGTCCGCAAGGCGCTCGACCAGCTCGAACGCGACGGCGTGATTCGCCGACAGAAGGGGCGCGCAGGCGGTGCCTATCTGACGTCCGTCGCGCCGGGGTCACCGTCGCCGGAAAGCGCATGGTCGGTGTGCGAAAGCCGTCGGTTGCTCCGAAGCCTGAACACGGTCAAGGGTGTCCCACAGATGTTGCACGAGCAGGGTTTTCGCGACGGCACCAAGGTGATCTCGGCGCGGATGACGACGCCGTCGGCCGACGCAGCTCGCGTCCTCGGCGACGGGCCCGTTGTGTCGTTGCTGCGCTTACGATTTGCCGATGGAGACACGCTGTCGCTGGAGCAGATGTACCTCAGCGGAAGCATCTGTGGGCCGGTGTTGGAGACACCATTGAACTCGGTGTACGAGACGCTGCGCAGCAACCTCGGAATCTCGGTCTGCATGGCCGACGAGTCGATCGAGTTGGCCATGGTCACGCAGCCGGTCGGGTCGCTGCTGGGTCAGCCGGCGGGAACGCCGATCTTGAAGCTGGAGCGCATTGGATACGACCAGCAGGAGCGGCCCGTCGAATACTCGGTGGACCTGTTCCGGGCGGATCGGACGCGGTTGAAGGTGCGCAGCGCTACGCGCCTGTGAGGGGCTTCGCCCATGTGTGCGGAAATACATAGCCCGCTATGTATTTCCGCGCACATGCGACGGAGTCGCCTAACAGCAATGCCCGCGGGTCTTCGGGGTTTCCGGGGCCAAGTCGAGCATCGGGTTACCGTCGAAGAATCCCGTCGGCTTCAGGTGCAGACTGACGTGACTGACCGGCATGACGGGCCAATCCTCGGGACGCACGATGTGATGCGCGGCAATAGTCGGCCAGATGACGAGGTCGGCGTCTTCCAGTGAGCGGTTCTGCTCGGTGTACTTCTCGAGACCGTCGTGGCCCGGGTTCTGCGCCACGTATTCACCGGCGGCGTAGCGCTCACGCTCGGCGTAGGGCGTCGCCCACATGTGTTTCGTCGCGAACCCGCCGCGACGAGCCTGCTGCGAACCAGGCTGCGCGAGTGGCAATGCGACGGCGCCCGACGGTTCGATCTTGTACCCGATATGCCCACCGAGCTTGTTCTTCCTGTCGGCGTTGGCAATCAGCCATGTCCGCGCCTTCAACGGGTCGGCGACGCGTTGCGCCTCGGACTCGGTGGTCAACTGCCGCTTGGTCTGTCGCCACGCATTGCCGTGCGGGTTCTCCGGTCCGACGGGTACCGCCTCGGCCTCCAGCTCGTACAGATTGTTCCGCTCCCCATCGACCATCATGTCCAGACGCACACTGAAGAAGTGCTGGTGATGCGGCCCGTACAGACCGGGGGCGACGAGTGTGCCGAACTCGGGAATCTGACCGGGCTCGATGGCACCGGTGGAGATGATGCCCGTCAGTTTGATCTCGAACTCGATCGACCCGTCGAGGTAGAGGTGCCAGTAGAACCCGTAGTCGTAGTTGCCGACCGTCGCGAAGAACGAGACGACCAGGCGGCGATTGCGTCGCACCTGTCCGAGATTGTCCCGGAAGTCGGTGTGCTTCCACCCGATGCTGTAGTCCTCTTCGTGCATGCAGATCGCGTTCGGTAGCTCGATGGGCTGCCCGTCCTGATCGTTGACATACGCGTCGAAATAGTGGATCTCGCCGAGGCAATCGCAGCCCAGCTGAAGCGAATTCGCGAGTACGCCGAGTCCGTACTCACCCTCGTCGAAGACGTTCTTGTTCCACTGGCTGTCACCGGGATCGCCGTAGGGCACATACATCTCGGACAGCGACGCGCGGTGGATCACCGGACGCACGGTGCCGCGATCGACGTAGTTGACGTCGTGCAGCACGAGACCCTCGCGAGGTGTGAAGCCCACGCGCAGGCGCCAATTCGCCCATTCGACGTAGTGGCCGTCGACCGTGAACGACGGTCCGTCAGGCTGCGTGATGTCGATGGTCTTCATCGGCGCCCGCTGCTCGGCGTAGTGCGGTACGTTGCCGGGACGTTCGTAGAATCCGGGCAGGTAGTTGCCAGGAGTCTGGGGGATAGGCACGACACCGGTGTCGGCTACCTCGACGACTTCCATCGCGTCCATATCGACTGTGACGACGAGGTTTTCGACGGGTCGCGCGTAGCCGTTCTCCTGCGCCTCGCTCCGGACGAACGTCAGGGGACGCGCGAGGCGTCGGCCACCAGGGTTGTCGTCGTCCATCGTGTGCCCGCTGGCCCATTTGTCGACCATCGCGAGGCTGAAGTCGGTGACGCCTCGCTTGATCATCGCCTCCTGCCAGCGCGGGTCGGCCTTGATGACGTCCTCGCAGTGCAAGAACTCTTCGAGCGTGATGGGCGGTTGCGCGTCGGCGATCTCGGTGTAGCTGACGACGCTGTCGGTGGTGAGGGAGACGATGGCTTCGAACGTGGCGTGGGCAGCGCGGTCACGGAGAACGATGAAGGCACGTCGGTCCGTATGTGATCGACGAAGCTGCTCTTTCGACGGCTCGTTCAGCTCGATATACACGAAACGCGCGGATGGCGTGAGGTTCTGCTCGCGGACCACGATGGCCGACGCCTGCGAAATCTCCTGCGGACTCAGCGGCTCGAGCGGGTGGACGGTGGCGGGCGCGAACGTGTCGGTCATCGAAGCTCCTGCAATCTGTTGGGACGAAACTCGGCGGGGACTCGGCGGGTGCGGACGAAGACGACGAACGCCGCCAGCGCGAGCTCGGCTGCAGCGATGGCCGACGCGGCCGTCATGCTCGGTTGGCTCGCGGCGTGGCCGGTGTGGTGATGGCCGGATGGGAACGACGAATGTGCCAGCAGCATCCCGGCGCTCGACGCCGCCACCATCACCCAGGTGCGGTTACCCGGTGACCTCCACAGGTCGACGGCGCAGAACAGGCACAGGACGGCCATGGCGACGATGGCGATCCCTGCGTCGTTCATCGTGAGGTGGAGGTACGCCGACAACACCGCAAGGGCAGCGGCGATGCGATTGATCCACACTGTCGGTCACCTCCCCGTCCGTCCTTCGTGCTTCCGACGGTAGGGGTAGACCATTTCTGGTTTTCGTCCCTTGTGTGAGGGGGGTGTTACGTAGTAGAGGTCGATCGGTGCAATAGCGGATCCGCGTAACTCTCGTGAATGGCGATGCGGTTGGAACCGGGCCGGCTGAGGACTTCCTCGATCTCTGGCAGTGTGGTCCTTGTGAGCGGAAATGTATAGCCCGCTACACATTTCCGCTCACAAGGCGCGGTCTGCGTCGGTGCGTCAGCGGATATCGAACAGGCCTGCCACCGAGTCGGCTGCCAGTTCGAGATCGAATTCCGTCGGATCGATCGTGGCGTTCTTGCGCAGGCCGAGCCACTGGCGCGACTCTTCGTGGTGTTCATGGCCCGGGTCCGCGGCCGCGGTGAGGTGGGTGTACCAACCCCACGGCCCACCCGAGTCTTCGAAGGGCGTCAAGTTCGCGCCGTCGATGCACCGCGCTCCGACGAACTCCGGGTCGGGCGGAGCGATCTCGTCGAGCTTGATCGCGTGCTCCCAACCGTCACCGAAATCGTATTCGTACGTCAGAGTGTCACCGGGTGTGCGGAGGAGAGCTCCGATGGGGACATCGTGCTCAATGCGCGCGTCACAGCCCAACTCGTCCACCCATTCGGTGGGACCGAAGATCGTCTGACCGTGATCCTCGGGGCCCGAAAGGAACTGATGAAGATGGGTGTCCTCCCAGCCGAACGCGCGCTGAAGAACGACATGCACCTCTCCGAGCGTAAGTTCGGGATCGAGTTCCAACCTACGCCAGACCGGCGGCAACGTCTCCAGCAGTCGGACGGTCACAACCAGTCGCTCGATGTCCTCCAACGGAATCGAGCCGAAAAGATCGACGGATCTCAGTGCCTCCAACACAGCTGGACGAACCCCTATTGGTACGTCGTAGACGCCATCGAGCTTAAGCCAGCCGTCGACCTCGAATTGTTGAAGCCTTCCGCGGATGATTGAATGTGCTGCAGCCTCATGAGAATTCGTGAATTGCAACTGTGATACTTCGCTCGGTGGCGTGTCTGTCATCGACCTCAAAACGATCTGAGCGGCAACGATGTTCGCGGCATGGAACGGGCCCATGGCGTCGTCGACCTCGAAGTAGCTACGAACGATGTACGTGACGGCAGCGCGGACGGCGGGCAGTGACGTCGTCTGGCTGGTGGGGACTGCGCGGGTCGACGTCAACTTGATGAGGCCGGCGCTGACCGCCGCGTCCCACAGCGTGGCCAGAGCGTGAACGTGACGCACGGTCCGGGCCGTACGTTCTCCCTCGGAGAGTTCGACGCCGACAGCGTGCGCGAACTCCTCGATCAGCGCGGGGCGAGGCACGCCCGTGCTCGTAACCGGCTTGCCGTCGCCGACCCAGGCGAGGAGGAGCCGCAGTTGTCGGACAGGTCTCAGTGCAGACAAGGCCTCGAGCTCGTGCTCGGGTGACGGTGGAGTGAGTTCGATGTCGTCGGGTGTGAGTACTTGTGGCACAACGCTGTCCAGATAGCTGGCTAGGTCCGCGACGCAATGTGCGTGGTTTTCGGCGCTGCCGGTCCAGCGACCGGTCTTCGCCAGGAACGCTAGGTAATCCAAGGCCATCGACACCATCGAGGAAGCGATGTCGGAGTCACTGGTTATGTCGTCGATGGACGCCAGAAATATGTGTGCGTCCTGAGGGAGCCACGCGGTCGGCACGAAGTCGGTATTCGTCTCGCCGATCACGGACAGAAGTGACTCGATGATCGAATTGATTCTCGCCGGGTCCTCGTCGTACCCCGTGTTTGCGAGCCACTTGTCGAATCCGTCGAGTGGGCTGACCGCGACATCGAAGAGCGGGATGACGTCGGCACCTGTTCGGCGGTTCTTGTCGGCGGTCACTCCGACAGCATAGTGACGTGCGGCGGTGCTGCAATCCGCCCTGCTCGTCGACCATCGACTGTCATTCAAATGAAGTAACTTCCCGACGTAATGAAACATTCCGACCGCGAGGTCTTATATCCCTGCGGAATTACACCCCGACAGGAATCATGGCGGCGATCAACTTCGAGTCCGAAACTGCTATCGGCGGAGACATCAACCCTGGCCTGTCGCAGAACGTCACCATCGTGTTCGACATCCCGGTCGACGCGGTACCGACGACGCTGGAGGTTCACGACTCCATGTTCTCCGGCGGCGCCGAAATCGCACTGTCGTAACAGCTCTCACGTGGGATGCCCGAAAGGTCGAGGGTGCTCGGGCATCTCACGTGGATCGTTTCGAACGGTTACACTGGGTCCCCTCCATCACGCCGTTCGAAGGGGAACGTCTCGAACTCGCCGCGATCCGCCTGCTCGAGGCTTTCGATCAACCACTTGGCGTTGGCCGGAGTCGAGAAGAGGTACATCGTCTCCATCGTCGAGCGGTATTCGGCCGCCGACATCAACACGACGTCGCCTGCTTTCGATGCGATTACAACAGGGTCCTCGTCCTTCAGGATTCGGGCCGATAGCTCGTCGAATCGAGCGAACGCCTCGACAGGATCTATCGGATCCGGGTAATGGTCGCGCCAGTCCTTCATGGCTTCATCTCACTTCCGCCCACCCACTGCAGGAGAGCCGCTCATCGTCGCATAGTCGTCGCGCGGAAGCGAGGCATTATCGGTGACCGAGGAAAGAAACTCGCCCGATCATTCGAACGAACGAATCATGAGCTTTGACATGCGCTTTCGTGATGACTCGATCGCGTTCTGTCCTGACATTCCGCGGATGTGATGCATAGTGGCCATCTGTAGTCCGAGAAGCAGGAAGTGAACCCTCGTGGGCAAAGCAGTAGCGACCGACAACGACAAGTGGATTGTCGTCGACGTCGAGACCTCAGGTCTCAAAGCCGGACGTGATCGGGTGCTCAGTGTCGCTGCGCTGACGGTCGACGAGCACGGCCGCGTCGGGCAAGAGCTTTCGACGTTGGTGAATCCCGGCTGCGATCCGGGACCGGTTCACATTCACAAGCTGACGCCCGAGCGATTGGCTGGCGCACCGAGTTTCGAAGACATCGCGCCGCGGCTGATGGAATTGCTCGACGGCCGGACAATGGTGGCACACAATGCCAGCTTCGATCATGGATTCCTGAAGCTCGAAGCGATGCGCGCAGGTCTGAATCTGCCAACGAAGCAACGGCTGTGCACGGTCGCGCTCTCCAGGCGACTTCAACTCGACCTTCCCAATCACAAACTTGCGACGTTGGCCGCGCACTGGAAAGTGCTGCAGTCCAACGCGCACGATGCGTACGACGACGCCCGCGTACTCGCCCAGATCTTCACCCACAGCTCGCGTCTGGCCAGGTCTCTCGATCTGCCTCTCCCCGTGGTGAAGTGTACCGAGCGTCTGACGCTGTATCCCGACTCGATTCCTCGTACGAACTGCGAATGGGAGAACCCGGGCCCTGTCGGCGCCGACGGCGTTCTGGTGCAAGGCATGCGGGTGGTGATCAGCGGTGACACCAGGATCCCTCGACTGCAGCTCGCTGCGCAACTGACAGCTGCGGGGCTCGACGTCATGAACTCCGTGAGTCGGTACACGAGCGTCGTCGTGTGTTCGGATCCGACGTCGGATAGCAGGAAAGTCGAACGCGCACGCGCACATGGTTTGCCGGTGATTTCCGAGGAGCGCGTCGTAGAGCTTCTTCGGTCGGTCACGCCCGGCACGCGAAAAGGTGAGCGATCGGCGCCGTCGGTTATGGTCGCACCGAGCAAGCCGACGACCGCGTCGAAGCCGTGGCAGAGCAAGCGTGTGCTGGTCGTGGGTGGATCACATGCGGAGTCGGTGCTGATGCGGTCACGTCTGATTCAGCTCGGAGCAACACCCGCAGTCAACCTAAGCGCAGGAGTGACAGACGTGTTGGTACTCGCAGGCGGCGACGGCGATCCGCGGATGCCGCGCGTCGTCGAACGCGGTCTGCCCTTGCTCACACAGGTGCTGGTCGACGGAGCGCTGGACCTCGATGAGCCGTCGCCCCCATCGTCCCCGCGTCCGACGATCGCGCCGCTTGTCCCACGCGGAGGTGTCGTCGACATCGCTCCTGATGTGTCGTCCCTGACTGTCAACAGCTCGTGGCATGCGTCGGACTCGTCACCAATCGGGGTAGACGTTGTCGCCTTCTTACTGAATGGTGACGAGCTGGTGTCGAGCGACGAGGATTTCGTCTTCTACAACGCTCCGGCCACGTCGGAGGGCTCGGTCGCCCTCACGATCGACGGTGACAGCGAGCAAGGGGTTCGCATCGACTTGTCGGTCGTACCATCGGAATGCGAGCGAATCGTCGTGGCCGCGGCGATCGAAGGCGAACGCACTTTCGGTGACGTGGGAGCGGTGTCTGTTTCTCTCGAAGGGCCTGAAACTGCGCTCGCAACAGCGGTTCTCGACGCAGCCACGACCGAGAGAACATTGTTGCTGGCTGAAATTTATCGGCGCAACGGAGCCTGGCGATTCCGTGCCGTCGGGCAGGGGTACGACGATGGTCTGGCGGAACTCGCCGTCCGATATGGCGTGGAGGTCGACGATTGATGCTTGAAATCGCACTGTCGTAACAACTCTTACGTGGGATGCATGAGGTCTGTGCGGAATTCGGCGCTAGCGGCGATGTCCCGGCCGACACGGCTCGCAACGAGGGCAGCGAACAACGAGGTCGGAGCGGGCAGTGCCCGCACGAACGCGCACGCTGAGTGCGGCGTCGAGGAGATCGCTCTCGGTGATCGCTTACTTCTCGTCTGCGAGCTCCCGGATTGCGCTAGCGACGGCTGCCCATGCATGGTCGGGAAGGTCATGCCCGACGTCGGGCAGGATCAGGGTGCGTGAACCGGAAATTTTCGACGAGATCGCTTGCGCAGCTTTTGTTTTGATGAGCGGGTCGTCTTCGCCGTGTATCACCATGGTCGGCCGCTGAATTTCGCTGATGGCGGGACCGCTCCACTGAGCGCCGATCTGTCGACTCTGTGCCTCCTGATTGTGAACCCCCGGGTCGGGATTGCTTTCCAGCGCGGCTCGCGCCGAAGCTTCGTCGAATCGGCGGCGGGGTGATGCCAGAAGTCGTGCGACTGCAAGTCCCGCTTCGATCGAACCTTCTCGGGTGTCTGGGAACTTCAGGCGCGCGAACTTCGACAGTGTTCCCAGGCGGATGTACCGGAACGTGCGGAAGCCGGTGATGTCGCCCGGAACGGACGCGATCGTGGTCAGGGAACGCACTCGGTCGGGGTGGCGGAGGGCGACGCGCTGTGCGAGGGCGCCACCTAGTGAAATTCCGAGTATGTGGGCGGTGTCCCAGCCGAGTTCGTCGAGCACCGCGATGGCGTCGTCCGCCATGTCTTCGGCGGAGTATGCCTCGCCGCGTTTGGTCAGCAGTGCCGTGATGGGATTTCGTGTCGCTGTCGGCGGCAGATGCGTCGACTCGCCGCCGTCGCGCTGGTCGTAGCGCGCGACGGCAAAGCCGTGTTCGGCCAGTTGCCCACAGAATCCGTCCGGTACTGCGTGACGGTTGACGCCCAGTCCGGTTGCGATCAGTAGTGGCTCGCCGCCGAGGTGCGGCTTGAACTGATCGAAGGCGAGCCGCACCGATCCGTTGTTCGCCCATCTCCTTGGTCCCCATGCGTTGTCGTGTGTCATTTCGAGCCTCCCATTAACAGAGTTCACTGAACTCAGTTTTACCATAGGTGCGACGGAAGAGGATCGAGAGGCGGGTTACCCGAGTGGCTGAGTCCGGGAGGGAGCGACCCCTCACCACAGTGTGGGAGCGCTCGTACGGCACACGCGGACCGGCGCCGGCGCACAGCCGCGACGACGTCGCTGCCGCTGCGATCGAGCTGGCGAGTGAGAGTGGTTTGTCGGCCGTCTCCACTCGTCGGATTGCGCAGAAGCTCGGTGTGAGTCAGTCAGCGTTGTATCGCTATGTGGCGGGGCTCGACGACGTGTTCGACCTGATGGTGGATGCCGCTGTCGCCGAGATCGATCTCGATGTTCCCCTGCACGGCGATGCCGTCGGCGACCTCGTTGCGCTCGCGTCTCGCGCGAAAGCAGTGCACGTGGACAAACCGTGGTTGCTGGATGTCCCGATCGAAGCGCTGCGGATCGGGCCTCGTGGGATCGACTTTCTCGAGTATGGGGTTCGCGCACTCGAGGTCGTCGACCTGCCGGGTCCCGTAAAACTGCAGATCATTGCTGTGATGAATTCGCTTGTCCAACAGTTCGCTCGCGCCGAGGCCGGTGAGGGAGCGGCGCATCGGGGCCGCTTGTTGGCGCACGCGGCATATTTGCACAAGACGGCACTCGCGGGCAATCATCCGAATCTAGCTGCCGCTCTCGCTGATTCGCACAGCGACGGCACCGGTCCTGGTGAGATGTTCGAGCCCGTGATGCGTCGGATGCTCAGCGGTGTGCTGGGGCTGGACTGAAGTGGCGTCGCGGTCTTGCCACTCGGAACGACAAGCCCGGACCCGCCACTAGGGTGCGCCGACGCGGGGGTACGACGACGGTCTCGCGGATTTGGCTGCCGGTATGACGTGGAGATCGACGACTAAAGGCGTTCGGAGTCGGCATAAACGTAGCCTGATGTCCGTATATCAAGCTTTATAACCCTAAAGTTTGTTATGATTCGTTCATGGCGAACGATCCGGCGAAGGGTGTCCCCGCCGTGGAGTTCGAATCCCGGCCGTGGCACCCGTCGGCGCATGCATCCAGAACCCACCGTCGGCTACATGGCGGCGACTATCGAGCCGCAATCCCCGCCTCGATCGGTGATGCCGAAGTTCGGCTTTCCGTTGAACTTGCGGCGGAATCCGAAGATGCCCTGCGTGAGATCGTTCGGTTCGACGAGTACGCTTCGCGAAAGCTCGGCCCATCCACCGAATTGGCGCCGATGACGTCGGTCTTGCTTCGCTCCGAGAGTGCCGCTTCGTCGCAGATCGAGAACCTCACCGTGGGCGCAAGGTCGCTCGCGCTGGCGGAGCTCGGGTCTCCCAGCAGTCGTAACGCGTCGATCGTCAGCGGCAACGTGCGTGCGATGGAGGCCGCTCTGGCGGCGAGTGCAACTGTGTCTGCAGAGTCCGTGTTGGAAATGCATCGTGCTTTGATGGAACCCGCCGGTGATCCCGACGCGGGTCGTTGGCGAACGCAGCAGGTATGGATCGGTGGTTCCGATTTCGGTCCGCACCGCGCCGAATTCATACCGCCGCACCATGATCGGCTCGGGCAGGTGCTGGATGACTTCTTCGCATTCGCGTCGAGGACAGATCTCCCCGTATTGCCCCACATAGCTATCGCGCATGCACAGTTCGAGACGATTCACCCGTTCACCGACGGAAACGGAAGAATCGGTAGAGCGCTGGTCCACACGATGTTGCGTCGAGCCGAGGTTGTCGAACGTGTCACGGTCCCTTTGTCTGCGGGACTGCTGACAGACACCGCGTCCTACTTCTCCAGCCTCGGTGAATACCGGACGGGGAACATCGAGCCGATAATCAGCAGGCTGAATACTGCGACTTTCACCTCGGTACCGAACGGACGCATGCTTGTCGAGGACTTGGCCTTTGCACGAGATCAATTCATCGACAGGATTGTTGCACGTCGCGATTCCGTCGCATGGAAACTGATCGATGCGCTGGTCGCGCAGCCGGTTATCGACAATGACTTCGTGCGAAGAACTTTCGGCGTCAGCGACATGTCTGCGCAACGTGCGATCGATCGACTCGTCGACGCAGAGATTCTGCATCAGACGTCGAAAGGACGACGCAACCGCGTCTGGCAGGCGGACGAGATTCTGGTAGCGCTTGACCGATTCGCCGAACGGACCCGACGTTTTGCGACGTAGTAGCCGTCGAGCGTCGGCGTTGCTCGTGTCAGGGTGCCTTGTCGGCGGCGAACTTTTCGCGTAGTTCGCGGCTGATCGCTCCGCGGTCGGCGACTGCGTATCCGCGTTCGCGGGCCCAGGCGCGGATTACGGTGTTCGACGGCCCTGTCTTGGCTGGCTTTTTCGCCGGAAGCGTGGCTGCTGAGTTCATGGCGTCAGCGTCATCGGAGATCCACGTCATGGCGGCGGCAAGATAGCGAAAGGTCCACTCTTCAGCGAGCTTTCGTGTCTGTGCAAACACGATCGGCACCGTCGGGTAGCGAACCTGCAATTCTGCGAGACCGTCGGCGGCATCCTTGGCCGACACGAACTTCGACGCCAGCATCGTCGAATATTGATCCTCGACGACGACCGCGGCCCTCGGGAGCGACGCCAGATCGGCCATTGCGTAACGCAATCGACCCGACGTCATGCTCGACAGCAAGTCAGCCACCGACTTCCGTTCGACCGATGCGACGATCTTGCCGTCGGACACAACCGCGTAGTCACCGCACGGAAGTGCCTGCTTCGTGGTGCGTGCGCGCTGTTGGGTGAAGCTGTACGCGTAGCGTTCGTGTGCGTCGACGACGATCTCGAGCTCCGCGATGCCCGACGCCTTCGATCGCGACGGCGCCGTGTTCGGTCTCGATTGAGTTCGGGTTCGCGGCGACTGCCAGAACACCATGTCTCGACCACGAGCCTTCGTGAAGACGATCTGCGACCGATTCTCGCGGCTGCGGGTGGCGACGATGTCGATGGCAGCGCCGCGACGCTCGCACACCCGTAGCTCGATTCGCTCGACGATCTCGGGATCGGTGGGCCATTCCTCGTCGGCGACGGGATGGCAGTAGACGGCGCTGGTTCGGGGCCACACGTCGCGAGCCCGGAGAATCGGTACGCCAGCCAGGGGGATGCGGAGAAGGTAAGGCAGCGACGAACCCTCGTCGGGGTTCTTGGCGATCAACAGCTCCACGTGTGCGATCCTGCCACGGTTCGGCCTTGTCGCCGGTGAGTTCCTCGCGCTGTTGGAACCGTGTTGGTCTCTGATGCGTCTAACCTGTCGACCGTCGAGACCGAGGGAGGTTCGGGTGCGCAGGTGGGTGTTTGTGTTGTCTGCTGCTGCACTTCTGGTCGTCGCATGCGGTCGCGACGTCCAGCCTGAGGCCGCCGCCGAGCCGACGCGGTGGGATCCGTGCAGCATCACGCCTGAACAGATCGCTGCGACGGGGTTGGACCCGGCGTACAGAGACGAGGGCTGGGAAGACGGGATTGTCGTCGAGGACTGGTCGCTCTGTTCCTTCAAACCCGTCGGCGTCAACGTCGACTACTTCCTCAGCGTCAAGTCATCTTCAACTCACACCTTCGCGGACGTGCGGCAGGACTCGCTCGAATTTGAGTTGCTCGATATGGAGGTCGCTGACCGGGACGCGTTTCAGTACCGGCGAGAAATGGGCAGATCTGCTGTTGCCTGCAGTGTTGGCATGGACGTACCTCCTGGTATTGCTGTCTTTACGGTCAACTACCTGGACTATTTCGAAGGGGAACCCGACCCATGTGCAATAGTCCGCCAACACACGTTCGATTTGAAGACCGCGCTACCGCCCGTCGCAAAATAGGAGACGCTTGGTGACTAACTCTGATGAACAGGTGACGCACTGGCAGTCGCTCGCTCTCGCGGCCGACAACGGTCACCTGTATCTGAACGAGGAAGCTGCAAGAGCATGTAGTGCAGCATGCACGCATTACATCGCTAAGCTCACGAAGCACCAAGAGCAGGCGATGGTGTTGGCTGACGTCAAAGGCCTTGGCGAGTTCGAGTCCGGCAAAGCTCTGCGGGATAAGTTTTCCAAGAAAGCGTTTGGTGGCGACAACAACCTGGTTGACGTACTGCAGAGCCATATCGAGGTAGTGGAACGAATGCGAGTCGTCTTCAACAAATTTTTCGACGCAACCACCCGGCAGGACGAAATGAACGCCACGGCACTGAACCATCAAGGGCCGAGCTAGGTGGGGCCGTCAGCTGCCACTAGCGAAAATACGAACCCGACGAAAGATCCTCTGCCAGAGTCGGACCCGTCGGCTCCCAGTCGAGCAGCTTCCGCGTCTTGTCGCTAGTCGACGAAAGATCCATCCCGAAGAACGTGCCGATGAACCCGAAGTGCTCCATCGCGTTCTCCGGCGAAATCGATTGAACCGGCAGCCCCAGCCCGCGCCCGATGGCCTTGGCGATCTCCTTCGACGACACACTGCTCTCACCGACCGCATGCAGACGTGAACCAGACGGTGCCTTCTCGAGCCCCAACCGAATCATCCTGGCGGCGTCGGAGCGATGTACCGCGGCCCAACCGGTCGAACCGTCGCCGACATACCCGGAGACGCCCGTCCTGCGCGCTGCGGCGACGAGGACGGAGATGAAGCCGTAGTCGCCGTCGCCGTGAACGGTCGGCGAGAACCGCAGCGCAATTGGCTTCACGCCCCGGTCCGCATAGTCCAGTGCCAGGTTTTCGGTACCGCCGCGTGGAGAGTCCGGACCGACGGCAGGGGAGGCGTCGTCCTCGGTGCTCGGTCGGCCCTGCGCGAGGCCGGCGACACCCGATGCGACAAGGAACGGACGACCGGACCCGACCAACGCGTCGCCGAGTGTCTGAACAGCAGCGCGTTCGGCGCGATTCGACTCGGCCATGTTTGCCCAGTCGTATTTGTTCGCGAGGTGGATGACGGCGTCGGCCTCGGTAGCGCCCTTGCGCAGGCCGTCGAGGTCGTCGAGATCGCCGCGCAGTACGGCCGCACCCTTCTCGGCCAGCGCCTCTGCCGACGCGTCGCTGCGAGCGAGCCCGGTGACGTCATAGCCGTGCGCGAGCAGCTCGTCGACTGCGGCCGAACCGATCCAACCCGACGCTCCGGTGACGAAAACACGCATGAAGTTCTCCTGTCGAAAGCTCGTTGAAAGGCGAGCGGATGATGTCAGCGACTGACGTCGGTGACTGACATCAACGTACACGTTGGTGTCAGTCGCTGTCATCACTAGGATGCTTCCCATGGTCCGATGGGAACCGGGTGCGAAAGAACGCCTGCGCGCAGCCGCGCTCGATCTGTACGCCGAGCGCGGATTCGAACAGACGACGGCGACGGACATCGCGCAGGTCGCCGGCGTCACGGAACGGACGTTCTTTCGGCACTTCGCCGACAAACGCGAAGTGCTGTTCGACGGCCAGGAGCAGCTCCAGGCGGTCTTCGTCGAGGCGGTATCGAAGGCATCCGACGAGGCGGCCACCATCGAGGTCGTCGCGCAAGCAGTTGCGTCAGGAGGCTTGTTTTTCGACGACGACCAACGGCCGCATTCGCGTACACGACAAACCGTCATCGACGCGAATCCTGGCCTGCAGGAACGAGAGTTGCTCAAATTGGCGGCGCTAGCGCGCGCAGTGGCGTCGGCGCTCACCGACCGTGGTGTGTCGGAGCCGAAGGCTGTGTTGGCCGCGGAAATTGGCGTGGCGGTCTTCGGTGTCGCCTTTCGGCAGTGGATCGCCGCCGGCGAGCGTCGATCTCTCGGGGACATCGCAAAGGGCCTGTTCCGCGACTTGACGGACCTTACGTCCAAAGCCTGAACCGCGTCGGTGCTTTTCGGTACCTTCCCCGCATGCGACCATTGCGCTACTCCATCAACGTCACGCTCGACGGCTGTATCGACCACACGGCGGTGACACCGGATCCGGAGATGCATCAGCACTCGGCGGACATCATCGCCCGCGCCGACGCGCTCATCCTCGGTCGAGTGACCTACCAGATGATGGAAGAGGCGTGGCGTGAACCCGGGCCCGAGATGCCCGAGTGGACGCAGCCGTTCGCCACGGCAATCGGCGCGAAGAAGAAGTACGTCGTGTCGAACACGCGAACGTCGACTGGAATTCCGAGCTGGTGCGTGGAGACTTGAAAGCGACTGTGCAGCAACTGAAACAGAAGTCCGGTGAGGGTCTGTATGTCGGCGGCGTGACTCTACCGACGGCGCTGGCCGAGATGGGATTGATCGACGAGTACGAGTTCATCGTCCATCCCCGGATCGTCGGCCACGGGCGAACGTTGTTCGAAGGGATCAAGACGCCCCTGGATCTCGTGCCCGTCGGGCGTCAGGAATTCGCGTCGGGTGCGGTGTCGCTCAGGTACGAACCTAAACTTGGGGCTGGGGCGGAGTAGTCCTCCGGCCACTGCCACCGCTCGGCGTCCAACGCGGTCTACTTACGCAAGGCGGCGGGCGTCCACTCCGGCCAGTCGGCGTTGCCGATCAATCGACCGCGATCAAAACGTGCGACGGTCCGGAACGGCGCACGGGCGGTCGAATTGTCGTACACGACAGCGCGATCAACGACTGCGATTGCGGATCGCACCAGGGGCCACAGCCGGTCGTAACGCTCGCGAATCTTCGTCTCCGGAACCGCGTGGCCACCCACTCGCACGCGATCGGCCACACGAGCAACGGCAAGGTCGACTGGAATTGCGACGACATGCAAGGTCACCAGGTAACCGGCGTCGACCGCGGTTTCACTGAGACTTAGCTTGGACTCGTGCGAGAAGACGGTCTCCGTCACAAATGATTGCCGATCCGCGAGCAATTCAGCACGCCGCTCGGCGGCGATACTCGACGCGTCGTAGGCATGTGCGGCCTCAGCGCCAGGCCAGCGAGCGTGGGCGATCTCATCGGCGTTCACGAACGGTAGATGGGTTACCGGTAGCAGAACGCGAGCATAAAAGGTGCTCTTTCCCGCGCCGTTCGGACCCGCAAGCAGGTGTAGGACAGGATCGGCGCTCATGCGGGTTCGGCGCCGGGCTTCCTGTGCTGCACGTTGCCGTCTGCGTCGATTTCGACGTACGCACGTCCCTCGTCGGCGAACTCGCTCTCGAAGTTCAAAGATCCCGTCAACGCCTCGATGCGCTCGGTCCATTCAGCACGAGTGACCGCCTGCTCTCGGGCGGACAGGGAGTCGTACGCCTTCCTGCCAGCCAGGACGTCCGAGATATCGCGCGCCGACACATGGCGGGACGTTTCCATTTCCCGACCGACGAGAGCCCAATGAGCTACCTGCTGCGCGGCGCTGCGACTCGCGACTGCACCCGCCAACTTCGCCGCGGCATATAGGTCGTCGTCTATCCGCAAGGACGAGGTGGTGGCCATAATCATCTCCGATCGGGTGACAACGACCTCCACTGTAGCAATTTGCCACAGCCCTGGCCGACCGAAGTGGCCGCTACGCGACCCGTGCGCGGATAGTTGGACCCTGGCCCAACTTTCCGCGCAGTGATACTGGAATGGTTCGTCGATGCAGTGGTTTGACTCGTTTCCGCGCTGACGCCGATGGCTGTCTTTCCCGTGATGTGTCGGCTGCTGCATCGATGGACACCTGAAGCAC
>NZ_JABUCO010000029.1:0-58019 GCF_019835205.1 Rhodococcus sp. BP-261
CGTGCACAACATCACAGAACACCCCGCAACCCACGGTTGCGGGGTGTTCTGTATTCCACACCCAAACACAAAACCTGCCGGCGAACGGCATCAATGAACCATCCACGCTGACAGATCGTATGAATGCGCCATTCACGCGAACACCCCGCCGGCTAACAGCATGAATGAACCACCCACCCCGTCTACCCGCTGCCACGGACCATCCATGCGCAAGCTGATTCACTCGAACAGCCCGCGGATATCGTCCGCGCTGAGACTCCCGGAGAACGCGCCGCCGTCGTCCAGGACGCTGGCGGAGAGCTTCGCTTTCCGCTCCTTCAGATCCATGACCTTTTCTTCGATCGTGTTTCGCGCGACGTATCGATTGACGAATACCGTTCGGGTCTGGCCGATTCGGTGAGCTCGGTCCACTGCTTGCGCCTCGGTGGCGGGGTTCCACCACGGATCCATGATGAAGCAGTAGTCGGCCTCGGTGAGCGTCAATCCGACCCCACCGGCCTTGAGACTGATCAGGAAGACTGGAGCGTCTCCTGATGTGAAGCGTTCGACGACGTCGGCCCTGTTGCGGGTCGTTCCGTCGAGGTAGACCAGTTCGATTCCTTCATCCTCCAACCTTTCTCGGATACGCCCGAGGAAACGGGTGAACTGGCTGAAGACGAGCGCGCGGTGACCGCCGTCGACGACGTCGCGCAGCTGGGTGACCAACTCGTCGATCTTGGCGCTGGGGATGTCGGCATGCGTGTCGTCGACGAGGGATGCGTCGAGGCTCAACTGCCGCAGAATGGTCAGCGAACGCAGAATGATGACGCGGTTACGCTCGAAGTCGTCGAGCAAACCGAGTATCTTCTGCCGCTCCCTGGCGAGTCGTGTCTCGTACACCTTGCGATGGCGGGGATGAAGGTCGACGTCGATGATCTGTTCCTGCTTCGGCGGAAGGTCCTGAGCGACAATTTCTTTCGTCCGTCTGAGGACGAGAGGCTTGATACGCCGCCTGAGAGTGTTCAGAACGTCGACGTTGCCGCTCCTCTCGATCGGTGTTCGGTAGTGCTCGATGAAGCGGTTCGGTGACGGGAACAATCCGGGTGCGGTGATCGACAACAGCGCCCACAGCTCCATGAGGTTGTTTTCCATAGGAGTTCCGGTGATGGCGAGTTTGAAGTTCGCCGAGAGCCGTCGTGCGCAGTGGTAGGTCTTGCCCTTGTGGTTCTTCACGTACTGCGCCTCGTCGAGGACGAGTCCGGACCAAGCGACAGCGTCGAAGTCGTCGAAGTCGAGTCGAAACACCGTGTACGACGTGACCACGACATCGACGCCTGCCGCGATCTCGGCGACGGAGAATCGCCGTCGCGTTCGGGTCTCTGCGACCGTCGCCACAGTGAGGCAGGGTGCGAACCTTGCTGCTTCCCGTGCCCAGTTGTGTACGACGCTTGTCGGCGCCACGATGACCAGTGGTGCCCTCAACGCACCCTTCTCCTTGGCGTCGACGATCATGGCAAGTGTCTGCACCGTCTTTCCGAGTCCCATGTCGTCGGCGAGGATGCCCCCGAGACCGTGGGTCCACAGAAACGACAGCCAGGAGTAGCCGTCGACCTGATAGGGACGAAGGACGGCGTCGAGACCTGGAGGCGGGTCTTGAGCCGGGACCGAGTCGAGCTGTAGCAGAGCGGCGACTTGTTGACGCCACGCGTCGGCCTGACGCGTCACCTCACCGATTTCGGCGAGCTCCTCCCACAGCGATGCTTGATATCTGCTGATCCGCAATGGCCCTTCGGGATCGTCCTGCAGGTCACGCGCCTCCTGGACGAGCCGACGCAGCTTCTCGAGCGATGGCCGGGCGAGGGAGAAGAATCGGCCGTCGTCCAACAGCATGTGTGTGGCGCCGCGCGTGATCGCGGTAAGGACACTCGCGAACGCAATGTCGGTCCCGTCGACGGTGACGACGACTCCGAGGTCGAACCAATCGTTGTCGTTGGTCAGTGCTTCGGTCGACACGGCCACGCCGACGTCGTCGCTCACGTCCTCGAAGTCGGGAACGTCACCGATCGTCGACACGTGCACGTTGTCGTACCCATCGAGCTGCGGCAGGACGTCGACGACGAAGAGCGCAGCCTCGGTGTCTGCGACGGTGAACGGCGTGAACAAACCCGGGCTCGAATCGTTCCTGCCGAACAGATCGAGCACGGAACGTAGCACTGCAATTTCCGACGCCGCGTCTCGAAGGCCGTCGCCGGCGCCGAGTACGTCGGCGGCGTAGTCGAACTCACGGTCGTCCAGGTAGTAACGCCACAGTGCGCTGATGGTCAGTCGGCTACCGCCGATATGGGTGACAGTGATGTGCAGGTCCGGACCGGCAAATACCGGTGGGGTGTACGACGCGTCAGAGGAAACGATCGTACTGTCGCGTTCGAGCGCTGGGAGGTAGTTCACCGCGAAGTCGGTGCGGTCGGCTACCGGAATGGTCAGGGGCAGAGACGAGTTCGACACCCGCCTCAGTGCCGCAGGAACGGACTGGGAGAGAGCAGCCAGGCGAAAGCCGTTATTGGTGTAGTCGGATCCGGCGTCCCAATAGACGATCCCCGCGTTGTCGGAACCGACGAACCGTCGTCTCTCGGACGGAATGGTCTCGTCGTCGACGGTGACGCGTCCCTGGAGTGTGAGAGTGCCGATGTCGTCGCCCGTGATGTCGACGACGAACGCCGCGGTCCCCGGCCAGGGAATTTCACCGAGTTCGCGCCGGGTATGGACCAACGTGACACCGGCATCGCGTGCCTCGTCGAGCAGACTCCACAACACGCGACCTGGTACCTCGGACAAATCGACGAGTGACGCGTCGTGAGCCTCGTAGAAATGCCGGATCACGACGTGCGCACGAACTCTGGACAGCGCGTGCAGCTCTCGCAGAATCTCGCTCTGTCGTTCGAGCCGATGGTCGGAGGTCGCGGACAGTGACGACCACGAGACACCTCTGGTGAACCACGCTCCGCGACTGTCGAAACGAACCGGCCGAGCGAACAATCCGACTGCATCGGATCGCCCGCTCGACGGCTGTACTCCCAGTTGGAGCCCGAATCCGCGTTGCCGCCGTTCTTCTCCGACGCGACGAATCGGGGCCAGCGCCTGCGACCAGTGGCCGACGATCGGAAGTCCGTGCGTGGCTCGCGCGGTCGTTCGACCGTCGGCGCGGGCTCGAAGGAGCGTCGCGACGATGTGCTTGCAGTTGAAGACGACGGGGCAGTTGCATCGTCCGTAGTCGACGCTGCACATACGACCCGCTTCGATGCCCACCGATATCGACGTCGCGTACGGCGTCGCACGATTGCCACGCACCGATGCTGTCAGCGTCGAAGCCGCTTCGTTCCATTCGACGTACCCGACTCGGCCCTCGTCGAAGTACTGGGTTCCGCGTGCAAATACTGCGCTGCCGAAGCGAACTTCGAGAGCGTCGAAATCGAGGTCGTCCATCGCTGGGATCGTCATGGCCGCAGAAGATAGAACTACCCACCGACAGATTCGGGTCGAGGGACCCGCTGTTTCAGTCCTCGATGATCGAGTAATGCGACGCGTCCCCTTCGATCACACGGCTGCGTTCTCCACGGACGCTGACAGGAACATCTCCGGCCAGCGTGATCCGTTCCAGGCGTCGGTACTGGTCGTCGTAGTCCGCGACGGCATAGTGCTGCGTTGCGCGGTTGTCCCAGATCGCCACGTCGCCGAGCTGCCACGACCACCGCGTGGTGTGCTCCAGTTCGGTGATACGCGCCTGAAGAACGTCGAAGATCGCTCGTGACTCCGCGGTGCCCAGCCCGACGAAGTTCTTGACGAAATGCCCGAGCAGGAGCGTCTTCTCGCCGGTGACGGGATGGACCCGTACGACGGGGTGCTCCGTCTCGTAGTACGTCGACTGGAACTCCTTGCGGTACTCGGTGGTCTTCTCGTCGGCGATCCGTGAGGCCGATGTTGCGGCGTAGTCGTACACGTTGCTGTGCACTGCCCACAGGTTCTCGGCGAGCGCCTTCAGCGAATCCGGAAGGGCGTTGTAGGCAGCCGTCGTGGAGGCCCACGTCGTCGTCCCGCCATAGTCCGGGAGTGAGACCGCACGCAGAATCGACGCTTTCGGGATGCGATCGACGAAGGTGACGTCCGAGTGCCAGCTGTTGGCTTTGCCGTACTCCGAGTCGATGGCGAGCGTCTTGACGCCGCGGGACGTGACCGTCGGGTGCGGGGTGGTGGGCGTACCGAGAAGTTCGGCGAATGCGTGTTGCGATTCGTCGTCGAGGTGATGCTGGCCGCGAAAGAAGACGACCTTGTGCTCGGCGAGAGCGTGCTGAACGAGATCGATGGTCGACGCGTCGAGGTCGGCCCCGAGGGCGACACCGTCGATTCGGGCTCCGATGTGTTGTCCGAGTTTGACGACCTGGACCTGCTCGGTGGTCGGTATCGCGAACGTGGTTGACATGTAATCCCTTTCAGACGGACGTCGGAGACGCGAGCGGAGTGAGACCGTAATGACCTCGGAGTGTCTTTTCGGTGTAATCGGTGCGGAACAGCCCCCTGCGCTGCAGAATCGGCACGACGTGGTCGACGAAGAGCTCGAGGCCGCCGGGCAGGAACGGTGGCATGATGTTGAATCCGTCCGCCGCTCCGCCGTCGAACCACAGTTCCAACTCGTCGGCCAGCTGCTCCGGTGTTCCTGTGAACGTGCGGTGGCCGCGTCCGCCACCCAGAAGCCCGATCAACTGACGGACGGTGAGGTTCCCTGATTCGGCCAGGTTCTTCACGAGTTGGTAGCGGCTCTTGTTGCCGCGGATGTTCTCGATCGGGGGCAGCGTCGGCAGCGGTTCGTCGAGGGAATGGGCGCTGAGATCGGTACCGAGCATCCACGACAGCTGTCGCAGAGAGTATTCCGGCGATATGAGATCGGTGAACTCGGCCTCGAGCGCACGTGCTTCGGCCTCCGTCGACGCGAGGTACGGGACGATGCCGGGGAGCACCTTCAGGTCGTCGGCCCCGCGGCCGTACGAGGCCAATCGGGCTTTAAGGTCACTGTAGAACTGCTGACCTTCGACCAGCGTCCGTTGTGCCGTGAAGACGGCTTCGGCATACCGCGCAGCGAAGTTCTTTCCGCTCTCCGACGAGCCGGCCTGCACCAGCAGAGGTCGACCCTGAACGGACCGAGGGGAATTCAGCGGGCCACGGACTGCGAATCGATCGCCGACGTGGTCGATCGTCCGGACCTTGTCGGCGTCGGCGAAGGTGCCGGTTTCCTCGTCGAGCACCAACGCATCCGGTTCCCAACTGTTCCACAGTGCCGTTGCCACGTCTACGAATTCGGCTGCGCGATCATAACGCCCCGCGTGATCGGGGACTTCGTCGTAGCCGAAGTTGGCTGCTTCGTCGACGCCTCCCGAGGTGACGATGTTCCAACCGGCGCGTCCGCCACTGATGTGGTCGAGCGACGTGAACTTGCGAGCGAGAGTGAAAGGTTCGTTGTAACCGGTCGATGCCGTCGCGATCAGTCCGACATGACTCGTCACGGTGGCCATCGCCGTCAGCAACGTGATCGGCTCGAAGATCGCCGGTGCGTTGTTCTTCACCCGAGGCCCAGTAGCGAGGTTGTCGGCGAAGAACACCGAATCGAGCTTACCGCGCTCGGCCAACCGTGCGAGGTCTTGGAAATGTTCGACGTCGAGCACCTTGTGTGCGTCGGTACGAGGGTGGCGCCACGCGGCTTCGTGATGCCCGACACCCATCAGAAATGCATTGAGGTGAAGCTGTTTTCGTTCGGTCATGACTTCCCTTTCAGTGAGTCGGGCGCCAGCGCGAGATGCGCCGCTCGACGGCGACGATGAGACCGTTGAACGTCAGTCCGACGAGTGAGATCGCGAGGATGCCGGCATACATGTTCGGGATCTGGAAGTTCAGCTGCGACGCTGTGATCAGGTACCCCAGACCCGCTTTTGCGCCGACCATCTCGGCGGCGATCAGAACGAGGATCGACGACGCGGCTGCCATCCGGACCCCGGTGAAGATCGTCGGTACCGCTGCGGGCAACACGACCTTCTGGAACAGCCTCAGCGGTGAGAAACCCAGCGACCGAGCCGATTTGATGAGCAACGGGTCGACGGTGCGCACACCCGAGATGGTGTTGAGCAGAATCGGGAATGTGCTGGCGTACAGAACGAGTGAGATCTTCGAAGTCTCACCGATACCCAGGATCAGAATGAACACCGGCAAGAGAGCCAGCGCCGCTGTGTTTCTGAACAGTTCGAGGATCGGGCCGAGGAACTCGGCCACGGGTTTGTACCACGCGATCGCGACGCCGAGAGGAACGGCCACGAGGATGGCAATGGCGAAACCTGTCAGCGCACGAGACAAACTGGCGGACAGATGTTCCCACAGTTGCCCGTTGACGACGAGTTCGACGAACGCTTCGGCGACGACCGAGAAGGGCGGAAGAAAGACCTCGTCGACGAGGCCGAATCGGGGTGCGAGCTCCCACAGGGCCAGAAAGGCCGCGATGGCGATCAACGGCTTGACGATGCGCCACACCACCGACGCGCCCTGTCGATGCAATGACGGCACAGCCGACTCTGCGGCAATCGGCTCTGTACGAACGACTTTCGTCGGCGTGGGCTTGAGATCAACCATGGGACACCTCGAGTTCGACGGACTGTGCACGCTCGACTTCACCGTGAAGCAGCGTCCAGATGTGGTGGCGCAACGATCGGAACTGCGCGTCGGAACGGACGTCGTCGACGACGGTTTTGATTCGGCCTGGCCGTGACGTCAGAACGGCGACGCGTTGGCCCAGGTAGATTGCCTCGTCGATGCCATGCGTGATGAAGACGATCGTCTTGCCGGTTGCCTTCCATATGCGGAGCAGTTCGTCCTGCAGCGATTCGCGCGTCTGGGCGTCGAGCGCGGCGAACGGCTCGTCCATCAGGAGGACTTCGGGATCGAACGCGAGGCTGCGTGCGATTGCGACGCGTTGCTTCATGCCGCCGGACAACTCGTGTGGATAGCGGTCGGCGAAGGCGTCGAGACCCACGAGTTCGAGGTAATGCTGCGCGACGGCGCGGCGCTCGTTCTTCGGTAGTCCCTTTGCTTCCAGACCGAATTCGATGTTGTGTCTCGCAGTACGCCAGGGGAGTAGCGCGTATTGTTGGAAGACGATGCCGCGATCGAGACCGGGACCCTGGATCGGGTTGCCGTCGAGCAGAATTCGTCCACGCGTCGGATCGCTGAGGCCGCCGAGAAGGTCCAGCAAGGTCGATTTGCCGCAACCGCTCGGCCCGACCAGAACGAGGAATTCGCCTGGCGCGACGTCGAGAGTGATGTCGTCGATTGCCGTGAACTTCTCGTGTTCGCCACGAGCGTCGAATTGCTTGGTGACGCCGTCCAAAGTCAGTTTCGGAATGGTCATTTCGCCTCCTGCAACGCCCGACCGTCGGAGTCGCTGTTCGGTGGGTAGGTACCGTTTGAATACGGATTGAATTCGTTGGTGTAGATATCGGACGGTTGTATGTCGTCGCCGAGGTCCTCGTTGCGCTTCAGCCAGTCGATCCAGATCTGGAACTCCTTGTCGGCGATCACGCCGCCCGGCGCGACGCTCGAGCTGCGCCAGTAATCGACCAGATCGGGGTTCTCGTTGCGTCCCCGATTGGTGATGATGTCCTTGTAGCGTGCGATCACCTCGTCGCGCGGAACGGTCTGTGTCCATCGGATCGCGCGGGCGACACCTTGGACGAAGTCGGCGACGTCGTCCTTGTTCTTTGCGATGAAATCCTTTCTCAGAACGTAGGTTCCGTACGAGAAGGTTCCGTACAGGGATTCGTCGGTGAAGAGTTCGCGCAAACCACCTCGTTGGACGGCCGTCTGTCGGAAGACCGATCCGAGGGTTCCGACGTCGATCTGGCCTTGCCGTAGTGCTTGTTCGGTGTTCACCGGCGGGACGACAGTCAATTCGACCTGTGCTATCTCGTCTTTCGACAGTCCCTGCTGTGCCAGCCATTCTCTGATGACGAACTCCGCGTGCGCGCCGAATGTGTTCATCGCGACCTTCTTGCCGATGAGATCTCGTGCCGATCGGATCGGGCTGTCGTCGAGAACGTAGAATCCGTTGAACGTCTCCTTGTCGGCGCCGTAATACGAAAGTACCGACTGGATAGGAGAATTCGCGGCCGCGAGTTTGACGATTGCACCGTTGAACGCACCGCCGAACTCGGTGTCACCTGTCGCGGCGGACTGGATGTCCTGCGGTCCGCTGGTGGTGTCACCTACCCAGTTCAGCGCTATCCGGTCGAAATATCCGAGGTTCTCGGCGAGTTCGGGAAACGTGACCTGTCCGGTCGATCCCTGATACCGCAGGACGGTTCGGCCGTCGAGCGTCTTCTCCGGTTCGGACGAGCCCGCACAGCTTGTGGCCAGTGATACAGACATCAACAAAGCGCTGACCGCGGCGAGTGTGCGGATCAGTCTGCGATACAGCGTGTTTCCTGACATTGTGACGAAGGTACGGATGCGTCCGGTACCGGTCCAGAGTCAGAATCAGCTCGAGTCGAAGGGTGTCGTGACGGCCGCCGTTCCGTCATGGTCGTGGTCGGTCGTGCGTCGAACGCATGCGGCGGCGCAACGGCGCAGAGCCGTCGCGCAGGCCTCAGCTCGCGGAGAACCGGGCGTGTACCTCGGCGTGAATGACGATGTCCTGCGGCTTCAACTCGAACCCGTCGTCCGCCCCGCCCACATAAGCGCGCGACGCAAGTGCGTAGTCGGAGTGGGTGGCGGCCGCTACACCGAGAAGTCCAGGATCGGCGATCGCCAGTGCGGTGATGGCGGTGCGTCCGACGCTCTGCGCATACACTTCCGCCTTCTCGACGGCGTCCTGTACCGCGAGGGTGCGGACGAAGCGGGTCTTCTCCAACGCGCTCTGTTCGGTCAGAGCCCAGTCGAAACGACCGACGTCGACGCCGTCGAGCGCCGACACGGCGTAGACGAACGCATCGATGACGTCGATCTGACTGAACTGCACTTCGATCGTTGCGACTGCCTGATAGACGTAGGGAAGCTGCTCGCCGTCCTGGTTGAACGGGAGCCTGCGCGAATGGCGCACTTGATCGAGCGCCCATGTGTCGATGGGACCCGACGTCTCGTTGAACAGCGGGTCGATCAGTCCTGTCAGGTCTTTCACCAGCCGGTGGGCCGGCTCGGCCGCTGCCTCGGCGGAACGGCCGTCGGTCCTGACGACGAGCGACACCGTGCAGCGTTCCGGCGTGAACGTCGCCTGACCTCGCCCGACGACCGTGATCTCGAGTGGATGCGAGTCCATGCGTTCGAGTGTGGCACAGGTGGTGACCGGTGGTCGGATGTTCGCGCGCCGATCACCACCCGTGCATTCAGCGTCCGGGTATCGGCTTGTGGGCCAGATCGATGACTTCCTCGGTGGTCAGCGGACTCTTGGGGTGGTAGCTCAGGCAAAGTGGGGCTTGAATCTTGTTGAATCCTTCGCCCTCGACCGCGGCGTAGAACTGTCCCGTCTTGAGCCTTCCGATATCGGTCGCCGAACTGCCCTTCGCGCGTGCCATTTCCTGTGCGGCATCGATCTGCACCGGACTGTTCAAGAATCCGAAGAACTGGGTGGCGGCGTTACCCGGAATCCGGTTGTTCAGGCCCTTGGGGGCTTGTGTGGCGAAGACCAACCCCAGTCCGTACTTTCGGGCCTGCGAGGCAAGTGCCAAAGTGCTTTGCGTGCATGCCGTCAAAGCCCCGGATGGAGCCAGGGTCTGCGCCTCGTCCATCACGAACAGACCGCCCAGCGGCTTCTCACCGGCGGGGTTCTTCTTGATCCACGCGAAGAGTGCCATCTGTAACTGGTTCACGAAGCTCTGACGCTGCTCGTCGGACGGGAGGCCGACCATGCTGATCACCGAGATGCGCGCACGCTTGTCGGGCGACGGAGTCAGCAGCAGGCCTGGATCCATGGGCGTACCTTCGCCGCCGAACATCGGGTCGTTGACCATCGACGCCCGCAGATTCTGTGCAATATCTGCAGCGATCTTCTCCGAGTTCTCCAGATCGCTTATGTAATCGGGTAATTCGGAGAGAAGATCGATGAACTGCACAAGGTTGCTGCCCGAGTTCTGGCCGAAATGTTCCAACGCTTGCTTCAGAACAGCTTTCGCCTGCATCGCCTTCGATGTCTTGCCGGAAACAAGTGCCCGCGGCGCGAGTGTTGCGACGGCTGAGTCCAGTGCCTCCGCGAACTCGTCCGGGAAGTCCTTCACGCTTGCGAAGTCCGGCAGAGGTTGGAAGCTGATCGGACGTCCAGCGGAACGACGAGGCGTCCACACGATCACCTCTGTGTTCCGATGGTATTCGGCGGCCCGGCTGACCTCGGCACTGTCCCAGTGAGGGGGAGGCGTCGGCCACGCGATACCGAGACGTGCAAGGTCGTTGTTGGGATCCAACACGATTGCGGACACGCCGCGAAGTGCGCATTCCTCGACCAACCGCCTGATGAGAACTGTTTTGCCCGAACCGGATCCGGCGAAGATCGCGGTGTGTTTGCGTAGGGCTTCGAGGTCGATTCCAAGATGCCCGTTCCGGTCCAGCTTCGCGCCCAACGGGACCATGCGCGGGTCGATCTCCACTGGTGTCTCCGCCTCCGGCGACGCCTCGCCGCCATTTTCGTCCGTCGAGCCGGTGTCATCGATAGGGAACAGGCCGGAGCCGGTCGCCGGGGAGTCGTCGATCGCGTCGACGAGGACCTTGATGTCGTGCGCGGGGCGACGGGTGGCCAACCACGAGTCGAGTAAGGGTGACGCCTCGTCGACCATGTCTTTCAGGGCCGACAGTGACGCGAGATCCTCTTCGGAGATCGACAGGGTTCGACCGCCCGCTTGCTCGAAGTCGTTGACTGCCTGCGCCGTTTTGGGGCCCGACGACCATGCGGCGTTGCGCACGATGAACAGGCGCCGGCGTGAGATTCCCGTGTGCAGTCCCGCCGTGGTGCACGCTGCACGCAGTCTGTTCAGCACTGCCACAGCGTTCTCCGACGCGATCGCACGGAATGCCCAATGCTGCTCGTCTTCTGTCGCGGGATCCAACTTCTGCCGAAGTCGGGCGTGCAGCGCAGGCTTGGCGCTCGGGAGATTGTCGAGACTGAACGCGTCGCCGATGTCCCCTAGTTCCTTGATCCAGGACGTCAGGCCTGCGTGCAGAAGCGGTGGTACGAGTTTGTCCTCGAACTTCGGGCTCGTGGGCAGATTGGTGACCGCGGACTTGCGAAACTCCTCGTAGCGTTCGTCGAGTAGTTTCAGTTCCGATTCGTTGTCATCGGGTGGCGGCAGCGTTACCTGGTCGCCAACCAAATTCGTCATCTCGACGACCTCGCCGGTCTCCAGGCAACGCCGAATGTGTTTGTCTACGTTGATCATCAGTTGCCGAGGAGTGATCCCCTCAGCGGTCGCGAAGGCAGCGCGCGACACGGGCCACGTCGGGTACGGAGGCTCGAATCCGGCTGCTGTGTATTTCGGCGTGAACCGCTTCTCCAGGATCTCTTCTGCAATCGAGCCTTTGTCGAGGCCTGTGATCGTCTGCGTGACTCGAAAGCGGTCCGCAACGCTAGCGGTCGCGCGCGACTGGATCAATTCCCAAACGGAGGGCAGACACGCGACGACCGAGGCTGTGCGTCCGAGATTTTCGCGGAGCGCCATCAACCCGTGCGCGACCTGCTCCAGCACGAGGTCGTCCGACATGTCAGCGGTACCCTGCGCATCCGTCGAAGATCGTGACTGCGCCAGAAGGGTATCGATCTGATCCACCGCCAGTACCGCAGGACCCGTTGCCGCGAGCAACCTCGAAATATCGCGCACTACCTGTTGGGGAGTGAGCACACTCTGCTGAATTCCCCACTTCTCCCGACTTCCGACTGCCACCTCCTCGATCGACTGCAGGAATGCGTTGCCGATGTCCAGGACGTTCAGTTCGGTCGCGGCGTAGAGGACCAGAGCTCGTAGAGTTGACTGACTCTGGTTGATCAGACGTGTGTGCACGGTATGGACCGCAGCGACGAACCTGTCGAGCGTTTCCGGTGTCAGTTTGTCTTCGCCGATGATTGCCCGGCGTTCTGCTCGCGAGACGCGTGCAGTCGAGGCCAGACGCCAGAGAAACAGCTTGAGTTGTGTGTCCTGTTCAGGGGCGGGGCGTGTCAGATCATCCAGCATGCCGACGAGAGTGGTCTGCCAGAAGGTCGTCGAATCGAGTAGACCGATCAGGAAGAAGTAGCCGCCGCTTGCCTGCACCCGTTCGCGTACCTGACCGAGTAGGTGGGTCTTTCCCGAGCCTGCGGTACCGCGCAGGGCGACACCGATCGGGCTGGCGTCGGGGCTGGCGTCAGCATCGTCGAAAGCTTCCATGATGAAGTTCAACGCAGAGTCGTGCAGCGAGTGAGCGTGCAACTCCGACTGCGACTTCCAGACGTCGTCCGGAGTGGGAGCCCAGTTGAGTCGAATCGATCTCAGGGCTTTCCGTTCGAGATCCTTCATCATCCCTCGATTGCTATCAGGTGTACTGGTCGTCCGGCGATGGTAATGGCGGCGCCTCGCACAGAATCGGTGAGTTCTTTCTGATTTTCCTGAGCGATGAAAGTTACGTCGGCCGACCTCTTCATCTCGCCGAGTTCTCGATCCAGCTTGGCTCTCGGAATATGTGCGAGCTCGGAACGGATGTCAGCGAGCGTCACCCATGCGCCCTCACGCGAGGCGAGGTTCGAATAGGCCTTGCGAACGCCCGCCTCGATGTCGACTTCAGCCGCTGGTGTCACCGCGACGGGCCGAACAGGCGTGTCCGATGCTGGGACGGACGGCGTCTCGTCGCTAGGCGTTTCGACGCGGAAGACGTGCGACAGCCGCAGATCCTCTTTGTCCAGGTAGCGCTGCAGCCCGGCGAGCACCGTATAGAGACCCCTTGCCTGCGGGGTCGCGCGGGGAGGAGGGCCGCTCTTCAGTTCGCGTGCACACTCGGCCCAGCCCTTGTCGGTCAGTGTGTGAACCATCGGCTTCTTGCTGGTGTCGGTCTCGATCAAGCGAAGTCGGTTCAGTCTGTCCCTGTGGTCCTTCTTGAGTTCGGGACCCAGTTCCTTCAGCCGCGTGTTCGACGTTTCCTCGGCTTGGGCCATCAACACGAGCAGGATCAATCGCTCTGTGCCGGTCAATTCGTCACTGGCCACTGGGTTTCCCTTCGATATGTGCACTACGCGGGAGCATCGCTCGCCGCCTCTTCTCGATGAAGCTCTCGATTGCGGAGACTACAGCGATGACGTCGTCCAGCACTTGTTCGTTGGTGAACCGCAGCACGGAGTAGCCGTGAAGTTGAAGAACGACGTCCCGCTGATGGTCCCGCGCGAATTTGGCGGCGTGGCGGTGCTCCGGACCATCGACTTCGACGACACATTTCTCGGCGGGCCAACGCAAGTCGACGACGATGCGTTCGTGGAGGCTGGACGGTTGAAAGGGTTGATTCCACTCTCGGCCGGTGGCCCAGACGCAGAGCGCAAGAGCGCGTTCGAGCTTCTTCTCGGCCGCGCTGCCAGGATGCGGTCGACCGGCCAGTGCAGGAATTCGGACGGGTCCGGTGTCCTCGGCGTCCGTCCTGGTGTGCAGGCGCACCTTGTCCAGCGGAACGGCGACGCTGCGGACGCGGTCGGATACGGGATTCGGCGCACCGACTACCCAGACGGCGAACCCTCCGTGATGCGCGAGCCATTCGCACGCGCCGACGAATTGGTTCGGCGCTGCTTCGAGCACGCGTGGATCGACGTCGAGGATCAGAGCGACCGCGTCGCGCTCGTACGCCGACGCGAGCAACCGCCGAACACCCTCTGCCCTGGTTTCGGCAATGAACGTCCGCGTGATCACGTGATCGCGCAATGCGGATTCGGCCAGCGCTGCAACGTACGGGCCGAAGTGACCGGCCGACTCGGACAGGTCGTTCGCAAGACGTCGTGCAGCCAGCACGTCGAGACGGTTGGGGCCGTCGAAGTCCTCGGCGCCCGGCAGCCACACAGGGAATAGTTGACGCGCTGCGCTTTCCAGGAGGTCGAGTATCGACTTCACGAGCCGGTTCTGTGGCTGCGCCTCGTCGATCGGAAGCTGAACGATCGCGGGTGCGTCGGCAGGCAGCGGGTCGAGCTGCGAAGTGAATGTCGCGGCGTCGACACCCAGGAATTGGACCACCCTATTGTGCGAATGCTGGGTGTACCACGGCATCTCGTCGTGATGTTTCATATGAATCCTCGTCGTGCTGTCCCCGTTGTCGGACTGACGGGACATAGCACCACCACGTTGGGGTTGAGCGAACCGAATTCGAACATCCCGGACATCTTGGCATGACCCCCGCAGTGCTGCACGCGGCGATCTTCGACGACGTCGTTTCGAACTGCCTGATCCGACGTAGGGGCCGGAGGAATTCATTCGACTGGATGATCGGACGTCGGACATCCGGCGCCCCGGTTCGCTCGAACTGATCGCCCCGATGACGCAGAATGTCCTCATGACCGCCACCCCGCGCCGACGGTGGGTGCTGCATGTCGATCTGGATCAGTTCATAGCCGCGGTCGAGGTATTACGCAATCCGGAGCTCGCGGGTAAACCGGTCGTCGTAGGCGGCAGAGGAGATCCGACGGAACGCGGCGTGGTGTCGACGGCGTCGTACGAGGCCCGTGCGTTCGGCGTCGGCTCCGGGATGCCGCTACGTGTGGCTGCGAAGAAGTTGCCGGACGCAATTTTTCTTCCGGTCGACGGTGAGGCGTACACGGCCGCGTCGAACGTGGTGATGGAGACGCTGCGAGGGCTGGGCGTGGTCGTCGAGGTGATGGGTTGGGACGAGGCGTTTCTCGGCGTCGAGACCGATGATCCGATCGCGTTCGCACGACGAGTACACGATGAGGTCTTCGAGGCGGCGGCTCTGCACTGCTCGGTAGGCATCGGCGACAACAAGCTCCGGGCGAAGATCGCCACGGACTTCGGGAAACCGCAAGGCATCTACACCCTGACGCAGGACAACTGGTTCGAAGTCATGGGGGAACGCGGCACGGACGCGCTCTGGGGGATAGGTAAGAAAACCGCGAAAAAACTCGCGACACTCGGCATCACGACGGTCGCGGAGCTGGCAGCGGCCGACGACGGTGTGCTCGCTGCGGCCTTCGGTCCGAAGACGGGGCCGTGGATCGGCACCAAAGGCCGGGGCGTCGACCTGTCACCGGTGTCCGCGGAACCGTGGATTCCGCGGTCGCACAGTCGCGAGACGACGTTTCAGCAGGATCTCGACGACTGGTCAGCCGTCACCGAGGAGGTGCGGACGCTGGCTCTGCGAGTACGCGAGGACATCATGGCAGCCGACCGCATGGCCGTACGTGTCACGCTGAAAGTCCGATACGTGCCGTTCGAAACTCACACCACCACAGCCGCATTGAGAGAACCGACGTTCGACCCGGCGGTTATCTCCGCCGCCGCCGCCGCCCTCGTCGACCGCTTCGATCACACTCGACAAGTGCGCCTGATGGGTGTCCGACTGGAGATGACCCCGGTCGATCAGACCCTCGCGAACAACGAAGGCGATGTCTCCGGCACCTGACGAACGAGGTTGCGCGCCACCAGGTGTCGCAGGTGTGCGGCCGCCTCGGACAGCGCCATCACCTTGCCCATCGGTGAGATGTCGGCCCACGGCTTGTACCACTGCATCCGTTCGGCGACCTGCCAGACGGAGATTCGATCGTCGCCGAACGCGTCGTACAGATGGTCGAGTCGTTCCTCGTGATGTTCGATCAATTCGCCTGCACGACCGGCGACATCGTCGATCGCAAGTCCGTGAGCGCCGAGGCCGCGAGTGATGTTCATCGTCTGCACCCGTCGTAGCGAGTCCATGAATTCGGCCAACGCGTCGCGTTCCTCGAGTGGGTACACGAAGTTCCCGACGTGTGGGGTGGTCTTCTGCAGAACATGATCGCCGGTGAACATGACATCGGACGCGGGAAGGTGAAAACAGACATGTCCCGGGGTATGGCCGGGGGTGTAGACGGCACGCAGCTCACGGCCGGCGAGTGCGATCGCTTCGCCGTCCACCAGTACTCGATCGGGCGCGGATTCGGGACCCGTCGGCGGCTCGGGTGCGACGTTCTGCCACGCGGCGAGGTCAGCCGTCGACGCGCCCGCCGCGATCATGTTCTGCTTCTCGGCCTCGAGCCAGTCGTTGTCGCGTGGTTCGACCATGCCCTTGAACTGGGCATGGTCCGCCTCGTGCATCGCGATCCACGCGCCCGACGCCTCGCGCACCCGGCCGCACAGCCCGATGTGGTCGGGGTGGAAATGCGTCAGGACGACGCCTTCCACGTCGGTCACCGAGTGTCCGATGGCCTCGAGGCCCGAAGTAAGGCCGTGCCAGGCGTTGTCGTCGTCCCATCCGGCGTCGACGAGGATCAAGCCGTTCGGTGACTCCATCGCGTAGACGAGTGTGTGGCCGAGGGGGTTGTCGGTGATGGGCACCGGAATGCGGTAGATGCCGTCTCCGATTGCTGCCGCGTCGCTCATGTGCACCCACCCTGTTGCTTAGTTCACGTAACCGATCCTCTGTACCTCCATAGTGACCGTCGGTGAATGCGATCACGCAACCGGGTGTGGTCGGACCTCTATTTACGCCCCGCCGTCCAGCGCATTCCCCAGCCGTATGCCTTGTCGAGCTCGGCCTGGCCGCCGTCGATGTACTTGACCTCGCGGGTGACGGTGAAACCCTGGCCCGAGTTCTGCAGAAGTGCGATTGCGCAGATGCGGGCGGCATTGCTGGCTGAATCCAGTCGCACTTCGACCTGCGGTCCGCTGGTGGGGAACAACGTGACGACACCGTCGACGGCAGCCCAGTTGGGCGCGCCCTCGTAGATCATCGCGAAGATCAATATTCGTTTGAAGAGGGCGGGGTTCGCCAGGTTGACGTGCATGTTCTCGCCACCCGCGACGTTGCCGGATCGGTCGTCGCCGTCGAGAGCGATGAACGGGTGACCCTGGACCGAGCCGAAGCTGTTGCCGAGGGCCTGAACGACGCCTTTCGATCCGTCGGCCAGCTCGTACAGACAGCCCAGGTCGAGATCGACTGCGCTCGGTGCGCTCGCGGCCGCGGCGAGCTTGGCGAAGAAGCCCTGCTTCTTCGGCTGCGCTGGCGCCCCGCTCGACCAGTTCAGGTTCACGCGCATGGTGCCCTGGGACTCGCCCTTCTTGGCCAGGCTGACCGTGGGCGCAGCCTTGGACAGCGTGACCTTGCCGAGGTTGACGCCGGACGCACCGGAATCGGACGGTCTGCGGGTGTTGTCGATCGCCATGGGAAACCTTTCGGAGATGTCCGTTTCGTGTGGTTCAGGCTACGGTCTGCGCCGCCATTCGATGGCCGGGCAGGTGTCCATGACCATCGCAACCCCAGCGGCGGTCGTGCGTTCGAACGCTGCCTCGTCGACGACGCCGAGCTGAAACCACACGCCCCTGGCGCCCACCGCTACCGCCTCGTCGGCGAACTGGCCTGCCGCCTCGGATCGTCGGAACACGTCGACGACATCGATCGGGAAGGGGACGTCGGCCAGCGTCGCGAAGCCCTGTTCGCCGAGCACGGTCGGTGCGTCGGGGTGAATCGGAACGATTCGTTTGCCACGTTGCTGCAACAATTCGGCAATGGAGTACGCGGTCTTGCTCGGATCGCCGGACAGACCGACCACTGCCCACGTCTCGAGGTCGTCGAGCATGAGGTCGACTGCTTTCGGGTCTTGCCACGAGGTAGTCATGACCGCAAGTTACACCTCGGCACGGACATAGGCCCGTCGGTCGCCGGTGCACGACTTGTCGGCGTACGTGCACCGGCCACCGTTGTCAGGTACTCACCGAGAAGCTCTTGAGCTGCTCCATGACAAATGCGTGGTCTTCCCGGTGCGGAAGCCCGGAGACTCCGACGTAGCCGACGATTCCGACTCCCGTCACCTGTACCGGCACAACTCCCCCCGCGGCCGCGAACCGTTCGGCGGGGAGGCGCGACTGGGTGTCGAAGTCACGTCCGGTTGCAAGGAAGAATTCGAGCACGCCCATCGAGCTTCGCCCGTACCTTCTGGCGGCCCCCAGTTTGCGGGACAGCCACTGATCGTTTTCTGGATAAGCACCGGGCAGTGCAGCGTGGAATGCACGTTGCTGACCGTGCGTGACCCCGATGACGAGCGGGAGGTTTCGGGACGCAGCGATGTCTCGCATCTGGCAACCGAGTCTCCATGCGTCGTCGTAGTCGAATTTGTCGAAGCGGACCGCCTGTTCGTCGGCGGTCACTGCCTCGAGTCCTGGCGTCGTCATGCGGTAGAGGAAGCCAGCCAGATGTTCAGGTTGCCGTCAATGGCGAACTGATCGATCTCGGTCAACTCGTCAGGCGTGAACTCCGGGCTTCGAAGGGCGAGCACGCTGTCCGCCAACTGGCTCGGGCGCGATGCGCCGACAAGAACGGACGAGACCTCCGGGCGTCGCAGCACCCATGCGAGTGCCATCTGCGCCAACGGTTGTCCGCGCCGTTCGGCAATCTCGTTCAGTGCAGCCACGTTCTGCAGGTTCTTGTCCGACAGCATGCCGTTGCGCAGGGTCTTGCCCTGTGTCGCCCGAGAACCGTCAGGGATGCCGTTCAGATATTTGGTGGTCAACAATCCCTGTGCGAGTGTCGAGAATGCGATGCAACCAACGCCTTCGCTCCTCAGCACCTCGAGAAGGGAGGGTTCGCCGTCTTCGACCCAGCGATTCAGCAGCGAATAGGACGGCTGGTGAATGGCAAGCGGCGTGCCCAGATCTCGCATGATTCCAGCCATTTCGACAGTGCGCGCGGCGGAGTACGACGAAATTCCGGCGTAGCGCGCCTTACCCGAGCGAACGGCGGTGTCGAGTGCGCGTGCAGTCTCCTCCAGTGGAGTGTCGGGATCGTAACGGTGACTGTAGAAGATGTCGACGTAGTCGAGTCGGAGGCTCGAGAGCGAGTGCTCGAGGCTACCGAGCAGATACTTCGAAGCGCCGCCGCGTCCGTAGGGTCCTGGAAAGAAATTGTATCCGGCTTTGGTCGAGACGACGATCTCCTCGCGCAGATTTGCGAAGTCCTCGGCCAGTATTCGGCCCACGTTCTTCTCTGCGGACCCCATCGGGGGGCCGTATCCGTTGGCCAGGTCGAAGTGCGTGATACCGAGATCGAATGCGGCACGGATGATGTCGCGCTGCTTCTGGATCGGGGTGTCGTCACCGAAGTTGTGCCACATTCCGAGCGCGACTGCGGGCAGCAGCAACCCAGAGTTTCCGACGGGCCGATAGTCCATGCTGTCGTAACGGTTCGGCGCCGGGGTGTAGGCGTCGTCGATCAGGGAAGGCATTCGGTAAGAGCTCCTATCGAGTTACGAAAAGATTTGTCAGAAGGCCGATCTGGGTCTCGTCTTCGAGCGCCGACCCGACGGCCACGACGTCGGCGCCTGCCCTCAGGTAATCGGAAGCGTTGCGCGCGTTCATTCCGCCCGTGGCGACGAACTTCATCGTCGGGAACGGTCCTTTCATCGCCGCAAACCATTCGGTACCGAGCACCGACGCCGGAAACGCCTTGACCCATCCCAGTCCGAGCGCTGCGGCGCTCTGCAGATCGGAACCGGTGGCGACGCCGGGTAGATGCGGCATTCCGGCGGCCGTGCTCGCTTCCGCGACGACAGGGTCGAAGCCGGGCGCGACGGTGAAAGATGCACCCGAGTCTCGTGCCGTGGCAACGAGTTCCGTGGATATCACGGTACCTGCTCCTACCATCATGCCCCGTTTCTCGGCGGCCTCGGCGACCGCCACCAACGCTGCGACGGCGGCAGGGGACTGGATGGGCACTTCGATACAGGCGATCCCGGCGTCCCAACCGCGTTGGGCGAGTTCGACGGTCCGCGCGGGCGAGAATCCGCGCAGAATGGCCATGACCGACGCCGGGGAGAATGCCTGGTCGAACCAGGAATTCATGGTCTCCATCCGAGCTCCTTCGATACGTTGTCGGTTACTGCTCGCAGATCGGGCAGCAAGTGTTCGAGGGCCGCGAGGTCTGCACGCCCCTTCAGTGCTGTGACGGATACCGCGGCGACGACGCGATCGCTCGCGTCGCGCACCGGCATCGCGACACAGTTGACGTAGTCCTCGTATTCGGCATCGTCGACGGACCAGCCTCGTTCCGAGACGACAGCCAGTTCTGCGTCGAACTGGCTGCGGGAAGTGATGGTCGTCGACGTGTGCTTCTCGAAATCGGCTGCTTCCATGACGGAGTCGACGATGTCTCGCGGCTGGAAAGCGAGAATGGCCTTGCTGACGCCTGCCGTGTGCAGGCATACCGGGGCGCCGATTTGCGAGAACAGTTTGATCATTCCGGGTTGTTCGATCTTGTCGACATAGACAATGCGCCGGCCCTCCAACGCTGCGAGATGAATGGTGTGGGAACACTGTTCACCCAGTGACACGAGGTACGGACGCGCCACGTTCGCGAAGTCGAACTGCTCACGTGCCGCGTTGGCGAGCCCTGCAAGTCGATACCCGACGCTGTACTTGCCGTCCCCGCGCCTACGGGTCAGTCCGTAGTCCGTGAGGGTCTGCAACAGACGCAGAGCGGTGGAGCGGTGGACATCGAGGTGGGCGGCGACTTCGCTCTGAGTTCGCGGCTGGACCGCCACGAATTCCAGGATCTCGACCGCGCGTTCCACGCTCTGCGACATTTTCTGCTCCTTCGACGATAGGACGTGCTCGGTCAGGCATCGAGGCCTTCGGCAGGGACAAAATCACTGGTACTCGACAATGCCCTGGCCGCGAGATCATGCCCCATGGACAACCGGCCGTATGCGGCCTTGCCGTTCACTAACCCCGACAAATATCCAGCAGCGAACGCATCACCGGCGCCGACGACCTCGACCACCTCGACGGCGTGTGCAGGAACGAACACCGCGCCCGACTCCGTGAACTCCGTGGCACCGACGTCACTGTCCTTGACCACGAGTGTGGCCGCGCGTTCAGGACTTCTGATCAAAGTCGCGACCGATTCAGCGTCGGTCGTGCCCCAGAGTTCGGCGGCTTCGTCCCTGCCGACGAACACGATGTCCGCCCGTCGAGCCAGCTCGAGTAGAACAGGGGAGGCTTCGTCGACTCCCCATACGCCTGGGCGATAGTTGACATCGAACGAGATCGAAGTCGGCGACCCGGCACAGAGGTCGAACAGTGAATCCATCATTGCTGCGCACGAATTCGACAAACCTGCGTTGATTCCCGAAACATGCACGATGGACACCTCGCGCAGAGGCAAGCGGTCGAGAGTAGCGGGCGACATGCGTGACGCGGCGGAATCTCGGCGGTAGTAGTGCACAGTCGTGATGCCGTCGTCGGGATCCTTGAAATAAACGCCGGTGGGGGCGTCGTCGAGCATCGTGACAAACGACGTATCGACGCCGTGTGACGCAATCTCATCGACGATTCGTTGTCCGAGAGGGTCGTTGCCCACTTGACTCACCCACGCAACGCTGTGTCCCTGTTCGACCAGGTACAGCGCGACAGTCGATTCTGCACCGCCCATATGCAGACCGAACAGGTCGGCGGAGGCCAGTGGAGCCGCGTCGACAGGGGTGACGAGCGTCATGGTCTCGCCGATGCACAGAATGTCAGGCATCGACGCTCTCCTTGCTACCACGTCGTAGTCCCTTCCTCAGCCCGGCGCGAATGTACGGCCCGAGGACCGCGAGCGCGCTGAGTACGAGAAGCCCGACTGCGATTGCGCTGCTGTAGATGCTTGCTGCACCGTCGATCAGGAACGCGCGTCGAATGTTGCTCTCGGCGAGCGGGCCCAGTATCAGCCCGAGGACGAGCGGCCCTGCGGGAAAGCCGTTGCGTCGCAATGCTAATCCGAGTAGTCCGAATACGAGCATCAAACCGACGTCGAATGCGCTGTTCTGCACGGCGTAGGTGCCGACCATACAGAACGTGATGATGACCGCCCACAGGTATTGCTGGGGTAGATCGAGTAGCTTGATCACTCCACGCATTCGAACCAATGCGAGAGCGAGAGCGACGAACGTTGCGAGCAACATTATTCCAGCGAGGCTGTAGACGAGATCGGGCGAATCGACGAAGAGCGCAGGTCCGGGCTGTAGGCCCCAGATGACCATCGAGCCGATCATCACGGCCATCACAGCGTCACCGGGGACGCCAAGGGCGAGCGTGGTCGTGAGTGACCCGCCCATGGTTGCCGTGCTTGCGGTATCGGCCGCGGCAAGTCCTTCGAGTGAACCCTTTCCGAACTTCTCCGGTGTCTTCGACGCGCGACGCGTTTGGTCCCACGACACGATCCCGGCGATGTCACCGCCCGCTGCGGGAACTACTCCGACCACCGCACCGACACCCGAACCGATCAGCGCCGGCTTGACGAGCTCGCGGCGTTCCGCCTTGTTGGGCCACCACTTTCCAAGTTGCGTGATCGGCGCCGGGATCAGGTTCGGATGGCGGCAGATCATCTGATTGAACACTTCGGCGATGCCAAACAGACCGACGATCGCAGCGATGAACGGTACACCTGAGCTCAGTTCGTTCAGGCCGAAGGTGAACCGTCCGTCGCCCGTGATCGGGTCGCGCCCGATGGTACCGAGCAACAATCCGAGGACGCCGGCGAACAATCCCTTCACGACGCGGCCGCCGGAAACGCCGATCATCATTGTCATTCCGAACACGACGAGCGCGAACATCTCGGCCGGCCCGAATTGCAACGCAACGCCTGCGATCGGCTGTGCGGCGAAGATCAAAATGCAAATCCCGACGACGGACCCGACAGCGGAGACGAGAGCCGAACTGGTGAGCGCGACACCGGCGCGGCCCTGCTTGGCCATCGGGAAGCCGTCGAAGGTGGTCGCGATCGACGCGGGTGTGCCGGGTGTATTGATCAGAATGGAGGGAACGCGATCACCGAATTGCGCTGCGACATAGATGGACAGGAGAACGGCCAATCCCTGAAGGGGCTCCAGCGTCAGCGTGAAACCTGCCGCGAGCGCGACGGCCATGGCTGCCGTGATGCCAGGAACGGCACCGACGAGGGTGCCGAGGAGGACACCGACGAGCAGACACAGACCGATGCTCGGATCGAGGAGGGCACTCAGTCCCTCGGCAACCGCGTTCACAGCGGAACCTGCAGTAGCAGGCCGAAAACAGCCCACAGGATGAAGGTTGTGACCAGTGGGAACACGATCAGAGCTTTGAGTCCTCGTCCTCCGGAGATGGCGACGAGGCCGGCGAGAAGGACTACGGTGACGACTCTGAAGTCGAAGTATTGCCAAGCAAATCCGTACACCACAATCAGGCTCAGCGTCGCAGTCAGAGCGACACCGCCGGACATCGTGACGGGCGGTTCGTCGGATGTGACCCGGCTCAGTATCGCTTGGACGATCAGTATCAGTCCGATGACGACCATCGTGACCGCAAGGGCCGTCGGCCACCAGCGTGGGCCGAAGGACTGGCCCTCCCGCGCGACGTCGATCCCGTCCGTCGCGAAGTAGACCGCTGCTCCGACCGCGATGACAGCGACACCAAGCGAGGCTTCGTAAACTCGCTTGTTGGGGCGTCCAACGTCGGATCGCACGTGGTCGGGCACGCCGACGGCGTTCGCGGGAATCTCCTGGGTCGTCATTCCTGCGCCGCCAACTGTTCGAATCGATCGGACTCGGTACCGACGAACGTGGTGGTCTCGTCTGCTGAGCGGTACAGCGGCAGGTTTCCGCCCGACTCGATCAGGTCGATGTATTCGTCGGTAGCTGAGGCGGATTCGACGGCTTCCTCGAGGCGTGTCGCCACCGAGTCGGGAAGCCCCGTGGGCGCGGCGATGACCGCCCAACTGCCGATCACGACGTCGAGACCCTGTTCCTGTGCGGTCGGAACTCCGGGAAGCCCAGGCGCGGGCTCTTCGGTGAAGACGGCGAGCACACGGAGACGGCCGTCGGCGTGTGCGGGCGCGGTCTCGCCGATTCCTGCGACGACGGCATCGACCTGCGAGCCGACCGCGGCCGTGACCGCGGGGGCGCCGCCGTCGAACGGCACTCCGGTGAACTGGACGTCGGCGACTCGTCCCAATTCCAATGCGCCTGCCTCCCAGATCGATCCGGGGCCTGCGTTGGATACCGTGACCGAGCCTGGCTCGGCCTTCGCTGCTGCAAGAAGATCGTCGAGTGTCTGGAATGGACTGTTAGCCGGTACCGCAATCGTGCCGGGCTGAGAGTTGACCTGTCCCAGAAAGTCGTATGCGGCTGGGTCGATCGAGTACCCCTGATGCCCTAGAAGGCTGACTTCGACCGGCAGAACGCCGATGGTATATCCGTTCGCGTCCTGGTCGGCCAGGTACTGCATTCCGATGGATCCTGCACCGCCAGGGCGGTTCTCGACAATGACACTGACGCCGAGGTCCGCCTCCATCTGCTTGCCGAGTGTGCGTGCAGTCAGATCGGTCGCCCCACCGGCCGCGGTCGGTGTCAACAGGGTGATGTTCCCGCTGGGGAAGTCGTCGTCCGACGATCCTCCGCCCGATCGATCGGCACAGCCGGTGAAGGTTCCAATCAGGATCGCTGCTGCCGCGCCACTACCGGCGATGAGCCGGATTGGGCGGGTGATCGTAGTTATCAAAATCTGCCTCCGAGTGAATGTGTTGCACTATATGCAACACCGTTGCCCTCTGTGCACATACAGTAACGCATGTGTGACTCGGAACATAGAAATTCTTTACTGTGACGCGGATCGCCTTCCGATCGCGAGTGTTCTGGTGGCTTACGCCGCCGTCTGCAGTCGTGCGACCGCAGCGGCGCCGATCGTGCCGAGAGCGAGAACGACCGCGGCGACGATGAACGCGACGGTGTACGAGTCACCGATTGCCCGTGCGACCACCAGCGGCCCGAGGACTTGGCCGACACCGTAGACCGTGGTCAGGGCGGCGGCCGTGCGGCCGATGGGCAGGCGGGCGGCGGTCGTGAGAGTCAGCAGCGTGATGCCCATGAACGTGCCGCCGAACAGGACGGCCGAGACGACGGCGACGGCGGAGTTCGAGGTCAGCGCTGGGAGCAGCGCGGAGATCGTCTGCAACGAGAATGCAGCCACCAGTGCGCGTTTCGTCGTGATGCGACGAGCGACGGCGTGCCACAGGACGGTTGCGGGCACCGCGGCCAGGCCGACCACGATCCAGACGGCAGGGCCGACCGACGAATTTCCGTGACCGCCGACCGCTGCAACGAGGAATGTGCCGACGATGATGTAACCGAGGCCTTCGAGGAAGTACGTGGCCAGCAGGACCCGCCAGATGGTGCGATCACGCGTCGACAACGGGTTTTCGCCACCGCCCGAACGGGATTCGGCGTGGATGCGGAGGGCGAGCGCGGGCGCAATCAGAATCGCCGTCAACAATGCCGAGCAGAGCCACAGTCCTTGCCACGAAAGGTGCGGCGCTGCAACGAGTGTGAGAATTCCCGACGCCGCGATGCCGGTGCCGACCCCGCCGAACGTCACACCGGGCGACGCCTTGGCATGATGTGCGACGGTGCTGGCGCATCCGAGAAAAATTGCCGCACTGGCCATACCGGCGAGCAAGCGGAGGAACGAGAACAATGCGGTGCTGTCCACGGCAGCCATGGCGAGCTCGCTGACGACGAGCACGACTGCCCACGCTCTGAACGCCGCGGTGGTGTTGACGCCCGGCCGAATCGACAGCACGACTGCGCCCAGGAGGTAGCCCGCGTAGTTCGCGGTGGCGATGACCGCGCCGCTGCTCGGGCTGACGCCGGCCGAGTCGACCATGATCGGCAGAATCGGTGTGAACACGAACCTGCCGACGCCCATGGCGGCCGCGAGTCCTGAGGCGGCGGAGAGCGAGACGCGTCGGCCAGTCATCGATTGATCCACTCGGCGCACGCTACCCAACCGGTGACATGGAGATGACGTCGAACCTACGAACCGGGCCTGCCTGCGTGGCTCTGCACGTCGTGGTGATGGGGTCGGACAGCCCCTGCTCGAGCCGCACTTCGACATGCCGGCCGTAGTGATCGAGAACGACGGTCCACGACGACCCGTCCTGTCGTTCGGAAACCGGATGAAGGGTGTCGATTCGGTTGTCGGACAGCGCAACTCGTGCGTGGTGTTGCGCCGCCTGTACGACGGCCGACAGCGAGCAGCGTCCGCGGAAAAAGCGGGGATCCACCATTCCCTCGCCGTGTAGACCGACGATCTGCTCCGCATCCGCGTCGTCGACGTTCCCGTAATACAAGCCTTCGGGAAAGACCACCATCGTGCCGGCGAACCGGTCGCCGCCGAGGTGTGAGCATTCCCAGGTGATCTCGCTGTGCGCGGTCATGAGTGCAGGCAGAACTCGGCGCCCGCGCACCGCGCAGCATTGGTCGTGACGGCCGTGAGTGCATACCGCGACGATGGGGTCGGTCGACAGCGTCCCGGCAGGATCGTCGACGTCGAGTTCCAGAACGTCCTCGGGACGCTCGACCTCACCCCAGCGAATGCTTTCCGTGCCGACGCGGGCATCGACGACGGCCCAGCGCCACCGACCCTCACCGCGGTGACGGCCAGGGCGTCGAATCGCCAGGCTGCGCATACCGGCGGCCTCCACGTGCCGCGCGATTTCGAAACCGAGCGCGGGTGCGAGAACACGGTCGGAATTCACGAACGCCGAATGTCCCCACGCGCCGTCGATTTCGAGCAAAAACCAGCGCCGACCCGCGGACGCGGTTCCCGCCAGCGAATCCCCACGCGACCGCGCGGCCTCACTGCACGTCACGACGCCGGTACCAGTACGCCTTCCCGAAGGAGGCGTCGGGCGACGACGATCGCGCTGCCGAAGTCGAGGCCGACGAGTTCGCCTACGCGGCAGGGCTTTCGAGACCGCAGCTGGTATATCGCGTCGGCGCATTCATCGGGAAGGGACACGGTCTTACCGCGAAGTCCAAGGTGAATCTTGCCGCCGCCCTGCGTGATCGACGGGTCGAGTCCCTGCCTCCACACCACGACGCTCTCCGCGCGCAGGTCGTTCATGAAGTCGACGGTGCGCAGCGGATTCACCGGCTCGGGTCGTGTGATGTCGGAGAAGCGCCGGCCGAGTCGTTCGGCGATGCGCCGACGCGCAGACTCGTCGGTCCTGAGCTGCTGCAGCACGTGTGCGACGTCGTCGATGACTCGATCCACATGGGGGAGCACGGCGTCGGTGTCGGTCGGATCGATGCCTGCGGGGAGTGGCGCACGCAGAGCGGCCTCGTCCTGGAGCGCGCCGAACAACTGGTGCGCGACGTCGTATCGATTGAGTGACGCAACCCCGATGGTCAAGTGAATCGTCGTGTCGCCCAATGCTTCCGCGGAGTGAATCCAACCACGAGGGAGGTACAGGACGTCCCCGGGCCGAAGCACGGTGTCCATCGCGGGAGTGTCGCGTGCACGCTCCTCCACCGCCGACGTACGGTCCGACCACGGCTGATTCGACAGTGGATGCGGGTACACGGGAGGGTGCAGGATCCAGCGCTTCTCGCCGCTGATCTGCAGCACGAAGACGTCGTGCACGTCGTAATGCGGAGAGAATCCCTTCGACGACGCAGGCGTGATGTACGAGTTGACCTGCGTCGGGTGCCCGACGTCGTCGACCAGATCGCGGACGAAGTCGATCAGCGGCGGCCACAGGCGGTGCAAACCCTGCAGGACCAGTGTGTGCCCGTCGGCGAACGCGGACAGGATGGCGGCAGAGTCCAGTTGATCGGTCATCTCGGCGCCGAATCCGCCGGACGACGTGAACTGCGACTTGTCCAGCAGCGACCCGTCCTTGGCCATGCGCGCGAACGGGGTGCGGACACCGCGATGCGAGACGAGCTCGTCGACCGCCGCAGGCGTCATCAGGTCGTCGAACGATCCGGGAAGCTCGGAGGCGCGCGACAGAAGGGGCTGTCGGCCCCAGTAGTCGTCGGCGAAAACTCGTTCGTGGACGGAGATCAGACGGCCCAGCGCGGACCGGTTGCCCGATCCGCGCTGGTCGTCAGTTATGTGGCTCAAGCCGTGCCGTCCGCACCGCCGTCGTGGCCGCTGGGGTTCGAGCCGCCGTCAGCGGGGCCTTCGCCGGGTCCTGCCGTGCCGTCGGCGCCGCCGTCGTGGCCGCTGGGGTTCGAGCCGCCGTCAGCGGGGCCTTCGCCGGGTCCTGCCGTGCCGTCGGCGCCGCCGTCGTGGCCGTTCGGGTTCGAGCCGCCGTCGGCAGGTCCTTCGCCGCCCGAGCCGCTCGTGGTGATGTCGTCGTCGTTGATGCTCATCGGATGCCTTTCGGTCGACGTACCTTCTTTTCAGGCGCGGGCCTGCCGCGCTCCGACCGAGGATTGACGGTCGATCGCACTTTCAAACTCGATCACCTGGGAAGACGGCTTTCGTCCGGTTTCTCGGGAAGGGTGATCGTCGACGACCGGGCGATCGCGTCGGCGACATAGGTGTCGGGATCGACATCGAACGGGGACGCGGCGACCCCTCGTCCGATCGTCTGCACGTAGCGGTCGGCGGGTGTTCCGCGTTCACGGACCGTCGAACTGGTGACGGTCACCGCCGGGATGCCGTCGATGTCGGGAAGGCGGAGGACGGCGTCGTATTTACCTCGAAAAGCCTGGCCGCGCCGGTCGATGTCGAGAAGTCCGACGGTTCCGACCTCGACCTCGGTGGGCTCGACCACGTCGATGTCGTCGACGACGTTCTCGACGGCGAGTAAGTGCGCGAACTGGTCGTGCTCGACGAGGTATCCGTGGGCAACAGACCGCACGTCGCCGCGCTCGGTGGACACGAATGCGGCCGAACCCGTCCACCGCTGAGACACCCCGGCGAAATACAGGGCGTGGTCGATCCACAGCCAGCGGTCGTCCGCGGGCGGCGTCGGTGAGGGAGCAGGAGGATGGAAGCCGAACTCGCCGTCGGCGGCTGACCCGGTCAGATAGGTCCGAAACCGCTCTGCCAGCAGGTTCGAGCCGTAGGAGACGTACCAGATCATGCTGCCCACGGTAGCGTCCTACGCTGGCAACGGTGACGACACGAACGGTGACGCCCGAGTCATTGGGCGCCTGGGTGATCAAGTGCAACCCGAACACGACGGACCTCGGGCCGATGGTCGCCGCCGGCAGAGCCCACGAGAACTGGTGTGTCGCCTCGAACTATCGGACGCGGCTGATGAGTGCCGGTCAGCGAGTGCTGTTCTGGGTGAGTGCACATCCTCGACGCGGATTCTGGGGCGCGGGCGTCGTGACCGGCAGCGCGGTTCCCGGGCCTCGGTGGAAGATTGCCACCGACATCGAACTCTTCGCCGAGCCCGTTCTCGCATCGACGATCAGGAACGTTCCTGGTCTCGACGGTCTCGAGGTGTTTCGCTCACCGCAGCAATCCAACCCGTCGTGGGTGGACCGGGAACAGTTCGCACTTCTGGAATCGCTGCTGCCGATTTGACGGGCTGCTCACGTCACCCATCCGGCGCGGAAAGCATCGAGTGCTGCCTCCACCCGGTTGGAGACACCCAACTTGGTGAAGATGCCGTTGATGTGTGTCTTCACCGTCGTCTCGCTGAGGAACAACTTCTTCGAGATGGCCGACGTGGTGGCACCGGAAGCCATGATGCACAGCACTTCTCGCTCACGCTCGGTGAGCGAGTTCAGTGCGGTAGGTACCGCCTGCGGCGCCGGGGCCTGTGACGCCACGATTCGTCTCAGCGAGTCCTTGCTGAAGACCGTGTTGCCCGTGGCGACCCCGCGTACAGCGAGATGAAAGGTTTCGGGCGCTTCGTCCTTGCTGACGAAGCTGTGCGCGCCTGCCGCGACCGCCTGCACGACGACGTCGTCGACGTCCAGTGCCGTCATCGCGATGACGGCAGGCGGGTTCTGCAGCGTCATGAGCCGACGGGTGGCCTCCAGTCCGCCGACGCGCTTCATCTTCAGATCCATCAGCACCACGTGCGGACGGAATGTACTCACGGCCTGCATGACTCGGTCACCGTCGTCGACGTCGGCAGTCACCTCGATGTCGCCCGTGGCAGCGAAGATGTCACGAACTCCTGCGCGCACGAACCGATCGTCGTCGACGACGAGAACTGTGATGATACCCGGTGCTGTCATGGTGCGCGAAGCTTACGACGCGCCACCGACAGAAGTTCACGTGTGCCAGGGAAGCCAGGCCTGGACGACGAATTCGCCGGGGACGACTTGTGCTTCGAAGGTGCCGCCGATCTGACGAACCTGCTCGCTCAACCCCGTCAGACCGGTGCCCGATCCGTGCGCGAACGCCGGTGCACCGGTGAGGTGATTACGGACTACGATGCGGAGTCCGACGTCGCTGTTGCCGCGCACGCCAACATGAATCGGTGCGCCCTGTGCATGCTTCTGGGCGTTGGTCAGCGACTCCTGCGCGACGCGATAGGCCACCTGACTGGTGGACGCTCCCAGGTCTCCGGGCGACAGGTCGAGCGAGTAGGTGACATGGGTGCCGGCGTCGCGGACGCTGTGCACGAGATCCGACACCCCTTCGATGCTTCGCCGTCCGCCCGCGTAGTCGCCTGTGCCGCGGAGCACGCCGATGATGCGCCTCAGGTCGTCGAGCGCGTCGTGGGCGGTCTGCCTGATCAACGACGCGGTGTTGGCGACTTTCTCGGGTCCTTCGGTGCTGTTGACTTGCAATCCGCCCGCGAACAACGAGATTCGACTGAGGCCGGCCGCCAACGTGTCGTGCATGTCGCGCGCGATTCGAGTGCGTTCGGCGACGAGAATTGCTTCCTCACGCAGCGCGTCGGATTGCTTGGCATACCGGTCGCGAGTGTGAACGGCAGCATCGAGATCCGATTGAGTGCGGCGTAGAACAGCAAGACCCGTGACCGCTGCGACCAGAACGGCGGCGACCACCCACGCGATCCACACGGGGACGTTCCAGTCGGGGACAGGCCCGTCCTCGACTGTCTGGGTGCCGACCGTCAGCACCGAATAGTCACGCCGACGGTACGCGTCGTAAGTCAGGGAGACGCCACAGGCGACGAGCACGACGCCCGCGGACAGCGCCAGTCTGCGACCCGTCGCGAATCGTGCGACGGCGTACAACGCGATGAGAGCGGCGGTCGCATCGGTCTCGAAGAACAGCGGGCCGGCAACGGCGAGACCCAGTACGACGAACGGCTTGTCGTGCCGCCACACCAGGGCGACTGCGGCAACCAGGTTCAGCAGGAAGCCGACGAAGTAGTTCACCGGCGGGACGTTCTCGGCGGTCGAGGCGAACATGACCGTGAACATCGAGCAGGTCACGCTCAGGCTCACGGCTGCCGTCGTCCATACGCGGCGACGCCACCTGCTGGGAGTGCTCGTGCTCATGACCGGAAACGATACGGTCGCCCGCCGACACGAACGCACCGGTCGTTCGGTTCGAACCCCGACCGAAAGGATGAGACGGTTCGTCCGTTCTGCCGAAGTGGTGACCAAACCCGCTGCGGTGTTCTTGTCCCATCGCTCACGAACGAAGGGATTACATCATGACCACACCGCAGCCCGTCGCCACCGAACCGAAGCGCAACTGGTTCTTCCGGCACAAGATCCTGACCGGAATTCTCGCGCTGATCGTGCTCGTCATCGTGGTCACGGCGGTCAACAGCGGATCAGGAGACACCAGTCCGTCGAGCCCCGGGGCCTCGGCCCCCGAGGCGACGGAACCGGTCGTCGGCCTCGGAACCCCGGTGCGCGACGGCAAATTCGAGTTCGTCGTCACCGGCGCTCAGCCCGGAGTACCCAGCGTCGGACAGGAATTTCTGACCGAGACCGCGCAGGGCGAGTACGTGCTCGTGACGATGTCGGTCCGCAACATCGGTGATCAGGCGCAGAGTTTCACGACGTCGGCGCAGAAGCTGCTCGACGGCCAGGGGCGTCAGTACTCCGTCGCCGACATGGCGACCATCGTGCTCGATCAGGGGATCGCGTTCGAGCAGATCAACCCGGGCAACTCGATCGAGGCGACGATCGTCTTCGACGTCCCTGTCGGGACCGTTCCGACACAGATCGAACTGCACGACTCGTTGCTGTCGGGTGGTGTGACCATCGGGCTGTAAGCCTCACGTGCGCGGGAATGTATAGAGGGGTATACATTCCCGCGCACGGGTGTTATTTGTCCCCGACGACCGCAGGCCGCGCGAGTGCCCATCCACCGAATGTCAGCGCGAGAGCGAGCATGACGAGCCCGACCCACAGGTTGGCGCTCGTTCCGACGCTCATGTCGACCACGTTGTTCGACGGCGAGGAATGGGTCTCGTTGCCGAACACCGACGGGAACAGGCCCGCCAGCGTCAGCAGAATTCCGTAGATGCCGAGAAGCGCGCCGATGACGGAACGGATGTCGAACAATCGCGCGATCGCGCTGGGCTTCGAATCTGGTGAGGTCATGTCAGTGCCCTATCAGTGGAAGACGATGTTGAGAACGACGACGAGGCCCAACGCGAAGCCTGCCAACGGAACCGGCCGCTTGAACCACGGGTTGGTGGCATCTTCGGGGTCGGCGAACATCTCGCGAGGAGTCTCGGAGTACACGAAGCCGACCAGTTCCTTCGCCGGTTTCGGTCGGGTCACCATGCTGACACCGATACTGACGACGATGTCGACGACGAACGCAGCGGATGCGGCCACGAACGGCATGCCCTGACCGGGCAGGTTGATCACCCCGACCTCGGACAGGACGAACACGAATACCGCTGACGCCGTTCCGGACACGAGCCCGATCCACCCGGCCGCGGGCGTCATCTTCTTCCAGAACATACCGAGGATGAACGTGGCGAAGAGCGGTGCGTTGAAGAATCCGAACAACGTCTGCAGATAGTCCATCAGGTTGGAGTATCCCGACGCGATCAACGCGGTGAAGATCGCGAGAATCGTTGCGACGACGGTCGCGACGCGTCCGACCGTGATGTAGTAGCCGTCCTCGCGATCCTTGACGATGTACTGCTGCCAGAGGTCGTAGCTGAACACGGTGTTGAACGCCGAGATGTTCGCGGCCATACCTGCCATGAACGCGGCCATCAGACCGGCGACGGCGACGCCCAGCAAACCGTTGGGCAGGATGTCGCGCATCATCAACAGCATGGCGTCGTTGTAGGTGATGTCGCCGGTGCCGTTCTGCTTCAGGTTGATCATGTCGCCGATGGCCGCGGCCGCGATCATGCCGGGGACCACGACGACGAACGGCACCAACATCTTCGGGATCGCGCCGATGATCGGGGCTCGCCGGGCTGCGGACATCGAATCGGACGCCATGGCGCGCTGCACCTCGACGAAGTTCGTCGTCCAGTAGCCGAACGACAGCACGAATCCGAGTCCGAACACGATGCCGACGATGGACAGGATCGGGGAATCGAAACCGCTCAACGCCTGCCCGGGCCACGACGAGAGCTGTTCACCCGTCGACGCGGTGACACTGCCGTCGGTGACCGTCGGGACGACCTTTTCCTTCAGCCCGGACCAGCCGCCGACCTTGATGAGCCCGATGACCGTCAGCGGCACGAGCGCAGCGAGGATGACGAAGAACTGCAGCACTTCGTTGTAGATGGCGGCGGACAGGCCGCCGAGGACGGTGTACGTCAACACGATTGCCGCGGCGACGACCAGCGACACCCAGAGCGACCATCCCAGAAGGGTTCTCACGACGGTCGCGAGCAGGAACAGGTTGACACCCGCGATGAGGATCTGCGCGACGGCGAAGCTGATCGCATTGACCAGGTGCGCTTTGGAATCGAACCGCTTGCGCATGAACTCAGGAACGCTGCGCACCTTCGAGCCGTAGTAGAACGGCATCATGACGATGCCGAGGAACAGCATCGCCGGGATCGCTCCGATCCAGTAGTAGTGCATCGTGGCAAGACCGAGCTGGGCGCCGTTGGCGGACATGCCCATGATCTCCACGGCTCCGAGATTCGCGGACACGAATGCGATGCCGGTGACCCATGCGGGTAGCCGACGGCCGGAGAGGAAGAAGTCGAGGCTCGTCGACAGTTGTCGGCGGGCTACGTATCCGATTCCGAGGACGAATACGAAATATACGGCGATGAGGACGTAGTCCAGCGCGTTCGTGTTGAACGACAACGCGCCTTCTGCCGCAAGGTTCGACGTCACGCGTCAACCTCCCTGGTCGAGTGAGCTGGCTCACGGTCGTGAGCAATGTGAACATAAAGTAACAGAGCCAAACATTTACGTACAGATTCGACCGTTATTTGCCGGCTCGATGTTTGGTAATGTTCGATTTCACCAGGGACTCGGAGGTAGAAGCGGATGCTCGCAGCAGAGCGGCATGAACGAATCATGTCGGCGCTTCGCGCGGAGGGTGCCGTCAAGGTCGTCGACCTCGCGGACAGTCTCGACGTGTCCGAGATGACCATCCGGCGTGACCTCGACGTTCTCGACGAGCGGGAGGTTCTGCGCAAGGTGCACGGTGGCGCGATCGCCCGCGACAACCGAGGCGTCGAACCACCGTCGACGGCGAAGGCCGCACGTCAGCACGCGGAGAAGGTGGCGATCGGTCGAGCAGCTCTCGGAGCGGTCGAGGACGGTATGACCATCGCGGTCAGCGCAGGAACCACGACGCTCGAGCTGGCCAAGCTACTGCGCGGACGCAGTTCGATCACCGTCGTCACCAATTCGATCCCGATCTTTCAGGAGCTGACCGGGCACCCGTCGGAACCCGACCCCATCGTGTACCTGACGGGAGGATCGCGCACGCCGTCCGATGCGCTGGTGGGTCCGGTCGCCAACGCGGCGCTGGATTCTTTCCGTGTCGACGCGGTCTTCCTCGGTGTGCACGGATTCGACGTCGAATCGGGGCTGACTACACCGAATATCGCTGAGGCAGAGACGAATCGACGTCTCATCGCCACCGGTCGGCGACTGTTCGTGCTCGCCGACAACACCAAGTACCGCGAGGTCGGAACCAACGTGTTCGGACGGATGTCGGACGTCCACACGCTCGTCGTGGACGACGGACTCGCGTCCGCCGACCGCAGGGCACTCGCGAAACATGTCGACACCATTGTCGTAGCCGAGACGGAGAATGCATGAAGATCACACAGGCGGCGCTGGCGGACGGTCGCGAAATACTCTTCTTCTCGTTGCCCGGCAACGACGTTCGTCCGGTGCCGGATGTGAGGCCGCTGTCGCCGCGCCCCACCGTCGCGCAGTCCGAGGTTCGTCGTGACCGTCAGACCGGTGATTGGATCGCGATCGCCGCGTTGCGTCAGGACCGCACCTACAAGCCTCCGGCCGATCAGTGCCCGCTGTGTCCGTCCCCGCGAGGCGATTCGAGTGAGGTGCCGGCCGCGGACTACGACGTTGTCGTGTTCGAGAACCGTTTCCCCAGCCTGTCGCACGGAGGACCTGCCGCCGAACCGCTGGACCCGGAAAGCGATTCGGGTCCCGGCGTCGGCCGCTGCGAGGTCATCTGTTTCTCCAGCAACCACACGACGTCGTTCTTCGAACTGAGTCACCAGCACGCACGGCTCGTCGTCGACGTCTGGCGTCAGCGGACGGAAACGCTGTTGGCGATGCCGGGGATCGAGCAGGTCTTCTGCTTCGAGAACAGGGGAGAGGAAATCGGCGTCACGCTGTCCCACCCGCACGGCCAGATCTACGGCTACCCGTATCTGACGCCGAGAACGACGTCGATGCTGCGTCAGGCTCGCACTTTTGCCGAGAACAACGACGGCGCAAACCTTTTCGAGGACATCCTGGCCAGAGAGATTCAGGACGGTGTCCGAGTGATCGCGTCGAACGGGCAATTCACGGCGTTCGTGCCGTTCGCGGCGCGCTGGCCGGTCGAGGTGCACATCTATCCGAATCGCCACGTGCACAACCTGACCGACCTCACCGAACCGGAGCTCGACGGGCTCACCGACGTGTACCTCGACGTGCTAGGTCGGTTCGACCGAATGTATCCCACACTGCTGCCCTACATTTCGGCGCTACATCAGTATCGACCGGATCGCGGTCAGCAGGACGGGTACTTCCACATCGAATTGATGTCGGTGCGTCGGTCCGCCACGAAGCTGAAATTCCTGGCGGGGTCGGAGTCGGCGATGGACGCGTTCATCACCGACGTGACGCCGGAACAGATGGCCGACCGACTGAAGGAGTTGCGTAAGTGATCGTCGCGCACGCGCCGGGGCGCATCAATCTGATCGGTGAACACACCGACTACAACCTCGGGTACGCAATGCCCATTGCGCTCGAGCAGCGTACGACCGTCCGCTTCGAGCCGGACGACTCCACGACGATCACGCTCGAAACAGACAGGGAGGCAGGGAAGCACGCCTTCGACGTCACCGTACAACCCGGCGACGTCGACGGCTGGGCCGCGTACCCGGCCGGCGTCGTCTGGGCGCTCGCCGAGGCGGGCCACCGCGTCGTCGGCGGCACGATGTCGATCAGCAGCACTGTGCCGATCGGCGCGGGACTGTCGTCGTCCGCAGCGCTCGAATGTGCGGTGCTGTTGGCCGTGAACGAAGCGACCGGCGTCGAACTCGACCTTCTCGATGTCGCGCGGATCGCGCAGCGTGCCGAGAACGACTTCGTCGGCGCCCCGACCGGCCTCATGGACCAGCTGGCGTCGCTCCACGGCGAAGCCGACCGCGCGCTCCTCGTCGACTTCGAGGCGGCCGACGTCACGCCCGTCGACTTCGACCCGGCCAGTCACGGTCTGGCGTTGTTGGTCGTCGATTCCCATGCAGCACATCAGCATTCGACAGGGGAATACGCGGCGCGTCGGGATTCCTGCACACGGGCGGCGCACGTTCTCGGGGCGGATTCGCTCCGGGAAGTGCAGGGGCAGGATGTCCTGAGCCGAATAGACGATCCGACCGACCGTCGCCGAGCACGGCATGTCCTGACCGAGAACGAACGCGTCCTCGACTGCGGAATAGCGTTGACGGCCGGCGGATTCCGCCGCGTCGGTGATCTGATGAATCAGTCGCATGCGTCGATGCGCGACGACTTCGAGATCACCACACCGCACATCGATCTCATCGCGGACTCGGCGGTCCGGCACGGTGCGCTCGGGGCCCGCATGACCGGCGGCGGATTCGGCGGGTGCGTCATCGCTCTCGTCAAGGCCGCCGAGAAAGATGCGATCGCCGAGAAGATCGCGTCGGACATCGCCGAAAGCGGCTACCCGGCACCCACGATCTTCACCGCCCGTGCGGGCGCGGGAGCCGCGGTACAGCGGTGACAGTCACCCTCCCCGGGTGATTCGTAGGCGGCAGCTCCCGGCGCATCATCGGAGGATGCCCGCCCGGGTGAAGTCCGGTTCGTCGTTGGTGCTTGCGGTACTGGCCGCAGGCCAATTCCTGATGACGTTGGACAGCTCGGTGATGAACGTGTCGATGGCGTCGGTCGCGGCCGACCTCGACACCTCCATCACCGGGATTCAGACTGCGATCACGTTGTACACGCTGGTGATGGCGACACTGATGATCACCGGCGGAAAGATCGGCACGATCATCGGGCGCAGACGGGCCTTCGGCATCGGACTGGTCGTGTACGGCGCCGGCTCGTTCACGACGGGTCTCGCACCCGGACTTCCCGTCCTGTTGCTCGGGTGGTCACTGCTCGAAGGCATCGGTGCTGCGTTGATCATGCCGGCCATCGTGGCGCTGGTCGCGGCCAACTTCCCGCCCGAGCGACGTGCAGGCGCCTATGGTCTCGTGGCAGCGGCCGGGGCAATGGCGGTCGCCGCGGGCCCCCTGATCGGCGGTGCCGTGACGACGTTCGCCTCCTGGCGGTACGTGTTCTTCGGCGAAGTCGTTCTCGTCGTGGTCATTCTGGCGGTTCTGCGCCGGGTCAAGGATGTTCCACCCGAGCCTGCCCGGCTCGACGTCGTCGGCTCACTGCTGTCGATCGTCAGTCTCGGATCCATCGTGTTCGGTGTCCTGCGTTCCGGCGAATGGGGTTGGGTGCGTGCGCAGACGGGCGGCCCGGTGATCCTGGGGTTGTCGCCGGTGATCTGGCTGATCCTCGCCGGAACAGTGCTGCTGTACGTCTTCCTGCGCTGGCAAACTCACCTCGCGGCCACGGATGCGCGGCCGCTCGTCGACCCACAACTGCTGCGAAACCGCCAGCTCACCGGTGGCCTGACCATGTTCTTCTCGCAATTCACCGTGCAAGCCGGTGTCTTCTTCACCGTCCCGTTGTTCCTGTCCGTCGTCCTCGAACTCAGTGCGTTGCAGACCGGACTTCGACTGCTGCCGCTGTCGGTGGCGCTCCTCGTCTCGGCCGCAGGCATTCCGCGGATGTGGCCGCGCGCGAATCCCAGACGTGTCGTACGAGCGGGCTGGGCGTCGATGATCGTCGGAATCCTGATCCTGGTCGCTGGATTGGATCCGGGGGCCAACGCGGGGATCGTTGCACTACCGATGCTGCTGATGGGTGTCGGACTGGGTGCGCTCGCGTCGCAACTCGGTGCGGTGACGGTGTCCGCGGTGCCGGATTCGCAGAGTGCAGAGGTCGGTGGACTTCAGAACACGGCCACCAATCTCGGGGCATCCCTCGGAACGGCTCTGATCGGCTCGGTCTTGATCGCCACGCTGAGCGCGTCGATAGTCACTGGCATACAGGGCAATTCGGATGTCCCCGCCGCGGTGAAGGAGCAGGCGTCGACCGAACTGTCGTCAGGTGTACCGTTCCTGTCCGACACACAGCTGCGCGCGGCCGCCGAGGATGCCTCGATCGACGAGGCCAGAGTGAACGACATCGTGCAGCTCAATGCGGATGCGCGTCTCGAAGCTCTGCGCATGGCGTTGTCGCTCACCGCACTCCTGGCGGTGACCGCCCTGTTCTTCACAGGTGCCGTTCCGCAGAGACCGCCCGAGTAGCGTCCCCGCTGCCCGTCGCATCGCTGCATTCCCACGTAAATCACACCAATGTCATTCCGCTACAACGGGGTTTGCCGTTGCCCATTTCTTGCGCAAACAGTCCATTTCAGTAACACTCACCACATCAGTCACACGAGTAACACGACCCCCGTGAGGATTCGTATGCGCACACGACGTCGACAGATCGCACTCGGTGCGGCCCTCACTCTGATGACGAGCGGGCTCGCCGTCCTCGCCGGCCCTGTCGCGTCGGCGGAACCGTGTGGAGGACTGGGCGGCCCGGGGTCGTCGCCGCTGTTCGGATCGTCGGGAAGTGGCGACGGCAGAGATCCACGAGGCCCGCAGGGCCCGTTGCCGCGCATCGATACCGGCGCCACGCAGTCGATCGCGTGGGTCACCGGACCGCAGAGTCCCAACGACACGTACGAGACCCTCGGTATCTCGGGCACCGACCTCGGCATCAGCTGGGACAACGGTGCAGGTCAGACGCTGATGGCGTTCGGCGACACCTTCGGTAACTGCTCGGTCACCGGTCAGCAGTGGCGCAGCAACGTTCTGCTGAGGTCGAACGACGACAACCTGTCCGACGGCATCACCGTCGGCCCGGCTGTTCCGGGTGATGTCGACTCGGGCGCGGTCGTGCAGCCACTCGCCGCGAACTTCGCCAGTGAAGTCATTCCGAGCCTCGGACTGCCGAAGGTCGAGGACACGACGATCCCGACCGCGGCCATCTCGATCGACGGCGTCCAGTACATGAACTACATGTCGGTGCGTGAATGGGGAGCGCCCGGGCGGTGGGTCACGAACTTCTCTGCGATCGCCGTCTCGAACGACAACGGCCAGACCTGGGCGACGGCGCCGTCGACGATCCGTGTCAATGCCGGTGTCACGATCCCCGGCGTCGAGCAGGTCGAGGAGAGCAACGGCAAGTTCCAGATGAACGCGTACACACGCGGGCAGGACGGTTACATCTACCAATTCGGCACGCCCAATGGACGATTCGGCGCAGCCTTCCTGTCTCGTGTCCTGCCGGAGAACATTCTCGATCTCGGCAAGTACGAGTATTCGACGGCGGATCCTGCACGACCGTGGTCGACGGATGTCGCCGATTCGGTCTCGGTCGTCGAAGAACCCGTCAGCGAGTTGTCGGTGGCCTGGAACGACTACCTGCAGCGGTACATCATGCTGTACGGCAACGAGGCGAACCGCACGATCGTCGCTCGGACCGCCGAGAAGCCCGAGGGCCCGTGGACCGCGCCGACCACGCTGCTCGACGCCCGTAACACCTCGGGTGGCATCTACGCGCCCTACATTCACCCGACGACCAACGGAAAAGACTTGTATTTCACGGCTTCTCGGTGGTCGGACTACAACGTGTTGCTGTTACGGACGAATCTCGATGCGCTGAAGCCCTAGACCTGACGCATGTCCGAGTCGTTCGATCGTGCCGAACAATCGCGTTCCGTTACGCTGAACAGATGGTGTCCATGGCAGACAGTCCCGGGGTGCACATCGGGGCGCGCGTACGCGAGATCCGGATGGCGACGGGTGTGTCCCTCCGCGAACTGGCGCGACGTCTCGAACTGAGCCCGGCGACCATCACCGCCCTCGAGAAGGGCAGAACCACCATGAGTGTCGATCGATTGCACGAGATTGCCATCGCGCTCGGTGTCTCGCCCGCCGATCTGTTCGCGACGGGTTCGGTGAGCGTCGCGTCGAGGCGGCCCGACGAGGACGAATCCACCACCGGCAACTGGCGCGAGTTCGACGACGTCCCGATGGATGTCGTCCTGCGGGCCGCACTGGCCTGCATCGTCCGCAAGGGCTACCACGGCTGCTCGATTCGCGACATCGCCGAGGAAGCGGAATCGAGCGTGTCCGCGCTTTACCACTATTACCCCAGCAAACAGGCCATGCTGGTCGCCCTGTTCGAGCTCACTATGACCGATCTACTGCGACGCGCGACCGCCGCCCGCGACGAGTGCGATCCCGACGATCACGTCGAGCGGTTCTCACGCCTCGTCGAAAGCTTGACGCTCTACCACAGCTACCGCAAGGAAATGGGCTTCGTCGGATCGAGCGAGATGCGCAGCCTCGAAGACGGCAGTTACGCCGCCATCGCCACGAAACGCGTTGCGCTGCAGCGAATGGTCGACGTCGAGGTGCAGTCCGGCGTCGACCTCGGCCTGTTCGGAACGAACCGACCGCACGAGGCCGCGCGTGCCGTCGTCACGATGTGCGTGTCCGTCGCCCAGTGGTACAACCCGCAGGGCGACGAGCAGCCCGAGGAGATCGCGGCCGCGTACGTTCGGTTCGCCCTCGACCTCGTTGCGCACCGACCCCTGGGCGACGGGGGCTGAGGCCCTAGCGCTGCAGTGCGTGGAACCCGGCGCGGTAGAACACGAGAGGAGACTCGTCGGCGCCGTCGGTGTCGAGCTGCTCGACTCGGCCGACGACCAGGTCGTGGTCACCGAGCCGCTGCACGCTGTCGATGGCGCAGTCGATCCAGCCGTGAGCGCCGTCCAACACCGGGACACCGGATTCGGTCGGATGCCAACCGATTCCCGCGAACTTGTCCCCGCCGGACTTGGAGAACGCCCGGCAGAGGTCGAGCTGGTCGTGGGACAGGATGTTCGCGCAGAACCGCCCGCTGGCAGCGATTTTCGGGAACGTCGTCGAAGTGTGCGCGACGAAGAACGCCACCAACGGCGGGTCGAGCGAGACGGAGGTGAACGACCCGACGGCCATGCCGAGCGGGCTTCCGGCGTCGTCGACCGAGGTCACGACGACGACTCCGGTGCAGAACTGGCCCAACACCGTGCGGAAGTGCGTGGGGTCGTGCGCTGGTGCGGTCATGAGGTCTTTCCTTCCGGTGCGTAGGCGACGACGGTCAGCCCGGCGGGGGAGCGCAGAGGGAGGCGCGTTTCGTGACCACCTCGAACCGGTGTGCCGACGTCCCACCCGAGGTCTTCCGCGGCCCGGGCGACGGCCTCGAGATCGGTCGTCTTCGCGAGAAGGGACCACGCAGGCCCGGATTCGTCGGACAGGCTGACCGCGCCGAAACTGGCCCAGGCCCGGCCGTCGGAGAAGACGGCCGGACCCAGAACGTCGACGAGGTCACGATGCACGTCGGCCCATTCGCTGGTCGAGTGCATGACGGTGACCTTGTCGAACAGTGAAGCAAGACCGTCCGTCACGACTGGGCCAGCCGCCCGGCTTCGTCGAGTGCGGCGCGGTAGATGTCGCCGATGCCGCTCTCGAGATCTTTCTCCAACGCGGCCGGGGCGTCACCCGACGCGGTGAATTCCGCGTCCCACGAGACGACCGATCCGGATCCCGCGGCGTCGACGCGAATCGTCGACACGTACTTGGCCAGCGGCAGCGGCCCGTCGACGTATTCGTACGTGTACGTGCGGTTCTCGTCGTCGTGGGCCACGATGCGTTCCCGCACCGGGTTTCCGTCGGTGAACACACCGTGCCGGACGTCGCCCTCCATCGTGGCCGAGCCGAGCGACGGGATCCACGACGCGGCAGCCGCCGGATCGCCGACGACGGCCCACAGCGCGGACGGGCTCTGGGCGAACTCCTGTCGTACCGAGACGGTTGCCATGATCAGGCCCTTCCCAACTCGGCGTTGTACTTCTTCGTCATGTGGTCGACGGCTTTGCGATGCTCGTCGGCCTGGCCCTCGCGGACCGATTCGGCATGGGCTGCCGCGTCGAGCATCGGTTGCGCCTGGCCCTGGAAGTACGGCATGACGTCCTGTGCGAACAGTTCGTAGGAACGCTTGGTGGCCTGCGGGTTCGCCCAGTCGTGGCCCTGCAGCAGCAACGTGCCGAAGCCGCCGGATTGGTCGACGAGTCGCTGCACCTGTGCGCGTGCCTGCCCCGCGGTACCGATGACGCCGATGCCCGACGTGTTGATGAAGTCGATCATCTCCTTCTTGTTCTCACCGCGGACGTCCATCTGCGGGAACGCGGCGACGTGCTGCAGGTAGTTGAACCAGTACTCGATCCCGTGCTCGACATCCTCGTATGCCTGCTCGACGGTCTCGGCGATGTGGAACGGGCCGACGAGGCGCCACGTCGAACGATCCACTTCGTCGGACCGTCCCGCCTGCTCGGCGAATTCCTCGAGCATGCCCCAATGGTGTTGCAGTGCACTGAAGCCGTCGGCGGTCAGGGTGGCGGCGATGGACAGCAGGCCGATGCCGAGCTTGCCGGCGAGGCGAGCGCCGGTCGGCGACGCGATGGCGGCGACGACGACGTCGAACAGCGGATCCGAGTACGGGGCCATCTGGATCTTCGCGTCGAACAATTCGTGCGTGCGGGTCTTCGCGCTGACGGTTTCACCGCGCAGCAGTCGCATGATGATGTCGGCGTTCTCCGCCAACAGCTCGCGGGTGTCGATCTGCGACAGGCCGAGCATCGCGGCGTCGGTCGGCAGCGATCCTGGACCGAGGCCGAACAGGACGCGGCCGTGGGTGAGGTGGTCGAGCATCACCATGCGCTCGGCTGCCCAGAGTGGATTGTGGTAGCTGACCGACGTGACGCCGGTGCCCAACTTGATACGACTCGTGCGTTCGCCTGCGGCGGCGATCATGATCTCGGGGGATGCGTAGATCTCGGCGCCCGCAGAGTGATGCTCGCCGAACCACGCTTCCTCGTAGCCGAGCTTCTCGATGTATTCGACGAGCTCGAGATCGCGCTGGAGCAGAAGCGTCGGGTTCTGTCCGGGTGTGTGGATCGGGGCGAGGAACGTACCGAACTTCAGGCGCGTCATCGGTTCTCCAACTGTGACGAGGGGATGGGGTCCCAGCGACTGTATGACCCACGCCACACTCGTTGACAGTCCTCGAAAGTGGACAACTTAACGGGCAGCCGACCCGTTTCTGCGCAGCAACGAGGCCGTGAGAGCTGCGCGGTTGCGTAGTCCGGTGGCCTCGAAGATTCGGCTCACGTATTTCTTGACAGTCATTTCGGTCAGTGTCAGTTCGGCGGCGATCTGCGCGTTGGTCAAGCCGTCACTGATCAGTTCGGCCACCTCGACCTGTCGGGGAGTCAACCCCGCGAGCGGGTCCTCTGCGTCGACGTCGTCACCGATGACGATGGATCGACTGGCCACGCGCAGGTGGGCGGCGAGCAATCGGATCGCGGTGAGATCGCCGAGATCCCAGTAGCGCTCGCGGTCGAACATTCCGACGAGGGCCTCGCCGTCGGCGAAGCGAAGGTGGATCGCCGACGCGGTGCCCATCCCGTGCGATGCCAGATAGTCCTCGACGTAGGACCTCTGCGGAACCGGGAGACGAGCGAGATCGTCCAGCGTCGCGAACCCGTCGTCGGTCAGCGTGCGTCGGGCTTGCGGGAGCGCGAAGACGTCCTTGTCGCGCCATCGCTCCTGGTATTCGACGAGCAGCGGCTCGGCGGCCCCGGTGAGCAGCGGCGCGGGGTCGGCGAACAGCGTCGGATAGGTCGATCCGAAGAAGAACGTGACGTCGCGGACGTCGAAGATCGTCGCGATGGCGTCGACCAGACTTTCCTTGAACTGCGTGCCACCCGGGGAAGTGCGGCACACGTCGAGGACCCCGAGTATGCGACGCAGATGCTCGGGGGACAGTGTGTCCTGCCACGACGAGGCGGCTTCGGGCACGGAGGAGCGCATCCCGCGATGGTAACCAATGCGGACGTTCGTTCGGGCGGCTTCGCCACCCGTGCGCGGATAGTTGCATCCTGGACCGACTGTTCGCGCACGGGTGGCACAGCCGCACGATAATCTCCGCTCATGAGCACCCGAGCCAACACCATCGACGGCGTACTGCGCCGGTCGGCCGCCCGATTCCCCGAGCGCACCGCCATCACGTTCGAGGGCCGCAGCCACACGTATCGCGAGCTCGACGATGCGGTCAGCCGGGCCGCACGACGCCTGCTCGCGCTGGGGCTGGTCACCGGCGACCGTGTCGCCGCGTACGGCGTGAATTCCGATGCGTACGTCGTCGGGTTCCTCGCGTGCGCGCGGGCAGGGCTGGTGCACGTTCCGGTCAACTACGCACTCGTCGGGGACGAGCTGAAATACCTTGTCGAGCAGTCCGGTTCGCGCGCGGTACTGGTCGACCCGGAACTCGCGGCCACGCTCGACTCCGTCCGTGCCGACTTGCCGGTCGATCACGTGCTGGCTCTTCCGGACCTGCTCGACGGTTCCGAAAGCGTCGACGAACTCGAGTCCGCCGCAGAATCGAGTGACCTGGCGCAGCTGCTCTACACGTCGGGGACGACGTCGAAACCGAAGGGCGCCATGATGTCTCACGGCGCATTGATCGCGGAGTACGTCTCGTCGGTGATCGCGCTCGGTTTCACCAAGGACGACAATCCACTGATCGCGATGCCGATGTACCACTCGGCCGGCATGCACGTGTTCACGATGCCGTACCTGTCGGTCGGTGCGACAGTGCATCTGATGAGGCGTCCCGATGTGCCGGAGATCCTGCGGCGCATCGAGGAGGACCGGATCGGTTCGCTGTTCCTCGCGCCCACGGTGTGGGTGCCGCTCGCGAATCATCCGGATCTGCAGACGCGTGACCTGTCGTCCCTGACCAAGGCCCAGTACGGCGCGTCGATCATGCCGGTGACCGTACTGAACCGTCTACGGGAGCGGTATCCGGACCTGGGCTTCTACAACTGCTTCGGACAGTCCGAAATCGGTCCGCTCGCAACGGTATTGCAACCCGAGGAGCACGAGGAGCGTCCTGCCTCGTGCGGTCGTGCGGTGTTCTTCGTCGAGACACGTGTCGTCGACGCGAACGGCGACGACGTTCCCGACGGCGAGCCCGGTGAAATTCTCTACCGCTCACCGCAACTGTGCGACGGCTACTGGGACAAGCCCGAGGCGACGGCAGAAGCGTTCCAGGACGGGTGGTTTCACTCCGGTGATCTCGTGACGCGGGATGCCGAAGGGTTCATCACCGTCGTCGACCGGATCAAGGACGTGATCAACACCGGCGGCATTCTGGTCGCCTCACGTGAGGTGGAGGACGCCGTCTACACGCATCCCGCTGTCGCGGAGGTCGCCGTCATCGGTACGCCCGACGAGAAATGGATCGAGGCCGTGACCGCGGTGGTGGTGCTGAAGGACGGCGCGGACGGCGTGACCGCGCAGGAGATCGTCGACCACGTGAAGGGCTTGATCGCACCGTTCAAGGTGCCCAAGACCGTCACGTTCGTCGACGAGCTCCCGCGTAACCAGAGCGGCAAACTTCTGAAGCGGGAGTTGCGCTCCGCACCCGTGCGCGGATAGCTGCAACCTGGGCCAACCATCCACGCACGGGTGGCGCAGCCGCACTACAAGATCGTGTAACCGCCGTCGACGAGGATGTCGGCGCCGTTGATCATGGCTGCGCCGGGGGAGGCGAGGAAGACGGCAACCGACGTGACGTCGTGGGTTTCCGCGAAGCGGCCCACCGGTATGCGGGCGCGCAGAGCGTCGCCCTTGGGGTTGGACCAAGCTTCGCGACCCAGGGGCGTCATGACGACGGTGGGGGAGATGGTGTTGACGGTGACGCCGCGACCCGCCCACTCTGCGGCAAGGACTTTCGTCAACCCCAGTACACCGAACTTCGAGGCGCAGTAGGCGGCGTGTTCCTCGATGGCGACGGTGGCCGCCTGCGACGCGATGTTGACGATGCGGCCCGAGCCGCGTTCGAGCATGGCGCGCCCGAACTCCTGGCACATCAGGAACGTGCCGGTGAGATTGACGTCGATGGTGAGGTTCCAGAAGTCGTCGGACAGGTCTTCGGCAGGTGCCAGACGCGCCACGCCTGCCGAATTGACCAGAACGTCGACGTGTCCGAAATCGGCGATCACCGAGTCGACTGCGGAACGGACCGATTCGCGGTCGGCCACGTCGCAGGAAACACTGCGAGCGCCGATGTCCGACGCAGCTCCGGCGGCCGCGTCGCCGTCGCGATCGAGCAGTACCACGGTGGCGCCCTGTGCCGCATAGGCTGCACCGATGGCAGCGCCGATACCCGACGCACCGCCGGATACCACGGCCACCATGCCGTCGAACGAGAAGTCGACGGGCGCGGGGAGGGACGTCATGTCAGGGCACACCTTTCGTTCGAGCAGTGGTGTTCGAGGCGGGGCGGGCATGGAGGGGCACCGCCCCGCCTCGAAGTGAAATCGACTTCGGTCGAGCTACTGACCGGGAATTCCCTCGTAGGCGATGTCGCCGGTCTCGAGGTTCTTGTTCGTCAGTTCGACCAGACCGTCGAGGAAGGCCTGACGCTCGGTGACGACGTGCTCGATGGCGACGTCGACGTTGTCCTGGGTGATGGCAGGCATGACGTACACCGGCGCGGTGTCGCCCTCTTCGCCCTTGGCGATGCGGTTCGCGACGGCGAGACCGGCGGACAGTTCGACGGTGCCGTTCTGAAGGGACGTGCCGATGAACTCGCCGCTCTTGACGGCGTTCAGACCGTCCTCGATGCCGTCGATGCCGACAATCGGAACGTCGGTGCGTCCGGCTTCCTTCAGTGCCTGCAGCGCGCCGAGGCCCATGTCGTCGTTCTGCGAGACGACGCCGTCGATCTGGTCACCGAAGCTGGAGAGCCAGTTCTTCGTCTTGTTGACGGCTTCGTCACGCTTCCAGTTCGCGGTGTCCTTGGCCAGAACCTTGATGTCCGGGTACTTCGCGAGAACCTGGTCGATGCCTGCGCCACGGTTGATCTCACCGGATCCGCCGAGTGGTCCCTGCAGGATGACGATGTTGCCGCGTCCGCCGAGCCTGTCGGCCATCATCTGCATTTCCTGTGCGCCTGCGGCGACGTCGTCGGGTTGGACGTTGCCGGAGATCTGATCGGTCTCGAGTGCTGCGTTGACTGCGATGACCGGAATTCCCTTGTCCTTGGCGGACTGGACCTGCGGGGCAAGCGAATCAGCCTGGGCAGGCACGACGATGATCGCGTCGACGCCCTGGTTGATGAGCGAGTCCACCTGACTTGCCTGCGTCGAGACGTCGTTGTTGGCGGAGTTCCACAGCAACTCGATGTCGTTCGCCGCGGCGTAGGTGTCCATACCTTCCTTGCCCGCGGTGATGAACGAGCTCATGTCGTAGACGGTGACGCCGATACGAGTCTTGCCGTCCTGTGCGCTGGTATCACCTGCGCCGCAGGCGGTGAGGCCGACAGTGAGCGCGCCGGCGGCAGCCACGGTCAGCACTTTGGAAGCAAACTTCATTGTCATCTCCAGATCGGTGAAGGGTTGTGCGAGGGTTCGGAAAAGATCGGTCAGGTTCTTCGTTTCGAGGACCAGACGTCGACCGACACCGCGGCGACGATGAGCACGCCCTTGATGACGTCCTGCCAGTAGGCGGGGACGACGAGAAGGTCGAGACCGTTGTTGAGCGTTTGGATCATGAACAGGCCGAGCGCGGTGCCCCAGATGGTTCCGCGTCCGCCCATGAGGCTCGCGCCGCCGATGACGACCGCGGCGATCGCGTCGAGTTCGTATCCCTGGCCGAGATTCGGCGGGCCCGAGATGACGCGAGAGGCAAGCATGACACCCGACAATCCCGCGAGCACGCCTGACAGCGCGTAGACGCTGAACAGGACGTTCTTGGCGTTGATGCCGGCGATCTCGGCCGCCGTGCGGTTGCCACCGACGGCGTAGACCCGCATGCCGTACGCAGTTCGCTTCATGACGACGGCCAGCACGAGGATTCCGATGATCATCACGAGCACCGGAATCTGAATTCCGAAGATCTTGGTGTTGGCGATCTGTCCGAACTCGGACGGAAGGCCGTTGATCGGAGCGCCACCGCCGATCACGTACGCGAAACCCGAACCGGCCGTGAGCATACCGAGTGTTGCGATGAACGGGGGCACATTGATGCGAGAAACGAGATAACCGTTGATCGAACCGGCGACGAGTCCGACTGCCACGGCCACGAGTACCGTCATCCAGATCTGGCCCGGGTTGGCCTTGGCCACGGCGGCGGACGCCATGGCCGAGACTGCGATGACGCTGCCGACCGACAGGTCGATGCCACCGGTGAGAATGACGAGTGTCTGCCCGAGGGCGATCAACGCGAACGGCGCGGCCGCCACGAGGATGGTCTGCAGGTTGTCGACGGTGCCGAAGCGAGCACTGCGGTAGGAGAAGTAGCCGATCACCAGCAGCATGACGATGACCATGGAATAACGCAATGCCAGAGCTCCGGCCCACGCGCCGGAGAATCGGCGCACCGGTTCTCCGGTCGTTGCCGAGACGGACGTCTTGGCGTCCGGTTCAGCGACGGGTGTTGTCACTGTTGTGCCTCCTCGAGTGGCGACCGGTCAAGGGCCGCAGGGTTTTCGCTACGTGTGTCCAGGGCGGTCGCCATGCGGAAGACCGAGTCTTGAACTTCGGGGTGATCGAGTGCGTCCCGATCGAGTTCGCCGACGAACGCGCCGTCGCGCATGACGAACGCGCGGTGCGACAGTCCAACGATCTCCGGCATGTCCGACGACGCCATCACGACAGCCATTCCGCGACTGGCGAATTCGGTGATGATGCGGTAGATCTCGGAGCGGGCCCCGACATCGACGCCACGAGTGGGCTCATCGAGTAGCAGTACGTTGACGGTACCGGTCAACCACCGCGCCAGCACGACTTTCTGCTGATTTCCGCCGGAAAGAGTACCGACGGACTGTCCCATTCCTCGGCTGCGCAGCCGCACCGACTCCATGGCGTCGGAGACCGTCTTGGTGCGCGTCCTGTTTCGCAGCCAACCGGCGATGCTGAAGCTCGACAGTCTGGGCAGTGATCCGTTGTCCAACACACTCATCGACAGGACTACGCCGTTGATCTTGCGATCTTCGGGAACCATCGCCATGCCTGCGGTGATGGCCGCAGCGGGCTTGCCTTTCTGGACCGTGCGACCGTCCACCTTGACTGTTCCCGACGTCACCGCGCGCATACCGAACAGTGCTTCGAGCAGTTCGGTGCGGCCGGCGCCGACGAGTCCGGCCAGACCGACGATCTCGCCGCGCCGCACCGTCAAGTTCACCGGAGCCGAAGCGCCTGAAACGTGCAGGTTCTCGACCTCGAGGACGACGTCACCCGTGCCGGATACGACGTCGGGAAACAGTGTTTCGAGTTCACGTCCGATCATCGCGGTGACGATCTCGTCGTCGGTGATGTCGGTGAGCTTCTCGTCGGTGATGAGCTTTCCGTCGCGCAGCACGACGACTCGGTCTGCGATGGCACGGATCTCGGCCATCTTGTGGGTCGTGTAGACCATGGCGACACCGCGATCGCGCAATTGCTTCATGACCTTGTAGAGACCCTCGACCTCGCGCTCGGAGATCGCAGAGGTCGGCTCGTCGAGCATGACGACCTGCGCGCCCGTCCGCGCGGCCTTGACGATCTCGATGATCTGGCGCAGGCCGACGGGCAGACTGCCCATCCGTGCGGTCGGCGAGATCGAGACGTCGAACACCGCAAGCGCTTTCGCTGCCTCGTCGATCATCGCGCGGCGGTCCAGGAAGAAGCCGCGGCGCTTCTCGCGGCCGACGAACATGTTCTCGTACACCGTCATGTCGTCGATCGACGCCAGTTCCTGCGGCACGATGGCCACACCGTGCCGCACGGCATCCCTCGGGTCGCCGGCGGACAAGGTGTGCTCGCCGATCGTGACGGTCCCCGTGTCGGCGCGGATCTGACCGGTCGCGATCTTCATCAGAGTGGACTTGCCTGCGCCGTTCTCACCCGCCAGAGCGGTGACGGTGCCGGGCTCCAGCTCGAGCGAAATGCCCTTCAGGACAGGCACTCCACCGAAACTCTTCGTCACCTCTCGACATTCGAGCAGCCGTGTCACGGTCGTCCTCCGACGGTGATAAGTACCTTGACGTGTTCGGGATCGGTCGACGCCGTGAACGCGTCGGCGGCGCGATCGAGCGGGAATTCGCCGGTCACGAACTCGTCGATCGGGACGAGGCCTTCGGTCAGCATGTCGATGGCCTCCTGGACGTCCTCGCGGACGTACATCAGACACCCGGCGACGATGATCTCGCGGTCCTGAACGAGGTCGAGGGGTACCGCCGTCGCGCCGGCAGCAACGCCGACGATCAGGACGACGCCGCCCTTGTCCACGAGGTCGACTGCCTGAGCGACCGACGATTCCCGCGAGACACAGTCGATGACGACGTCGGCAGGCCCGCCGAGGGCTTCTTTCGCGGTGGCGACTGCGTCCGTCGCGGTCGGATCGAAACTGCCGACGGCGCCGAGCCGTTGCGCCCGAGCGCGTTTCGACTCCAGGAGATCGGCGACGACGACGGTCGCACCTGCACGACGTGCTGCGAGCAGCACGAACAATCCGATGGGCCCCGCGCCCAACACTGCGACGCGTTTGCCGTCGAGTCCGTCGACGAGTGTCGCGGCCCGTCGTACAGCGTGAACGGGGGTGGCGAGGGGCTCGATGAGTGCAGCATGACGGTCGTCGAGTGCGTCGTCGAGAGGGATCACGCGGTCGGCAGCGATCGTGAACGCGTCGGTCAGGCCGCCGGGTGTCTGGCACCCGAACACCGCGAGTTCGGCGCAGATGTTGTAACGCCCGGCGAGGCACTGAGTGCAGTGCCCGCAGGCGAGATTGGGTTCGACCACTACGCGTGTGCCCACGAGGGATGCGTCGACACCGTCGCCGATTGCGTCGACGACGCCGACGACCTCATGGCCGGGCCGAAACGGAAGGTCGATGAACGGATGCCGACCGTGTGCGGCGTGGACATCGGATCCGCAGATGCCGACGACGGTGCTGCGTACGCGGACTTCTCCGGTCGCCGCTTCCGGAGTCGCGACCGTCTCGACGCTGACGCTGTCGATGCCTTCGACGAGGATGCGCCGGACGGTGGACACCTCGGTGCTCACCATGCTGTGTATCCTCCGTCCGCGACGAGAACCGAACCGGTGATGAAACTCGCTGCGTCACTTGCCAAGAACACGACACTCGGAGCGATTTCCTCGGGCATCGCGTATCGCTGCATGGGTGCGTCGTCGATCCAGTAGCGCTTGAGATCAGGACGGTCCACCGGAGCCATCTCGGTCTTGCAGTAGCCGGGGGCCACGGCGTTGACGCGGATGCCGAGCGGGCCCCATTCGGCGGCAAGGGATTTGGTGAGATGGTGTACGGCGGCCTTCGACGCGTTGTACGCCGGCTGCATCTGCGGGCGGTTGACGATGATGCCCGACATGGAACCGATGTTGACGATCGATCCGCTCTTACGCTCGCGCATGTGGGCGCCGACGGCAATGCTGCACTCCCACAACGCTTTGACGTTGAGGTCGAAGACGTTGTCCCATTCGGTTTCGGTGACGTCCCACGAGTCGTTGTGGTAACAGGTTCCGGCGTTGTTGACGAGGATGTCGACGTGACCGAGCGTGTCGATCGCCTCGGCGGTCATCCGCTCGACGTCGGCGTGCCGGGTGATGTCGGCTGTGATGGCCGCGAACTCATGGCCTTCGGCTGCGGCCTCGGCGACGACCTTCTCGTTGCGTTCCGCGCTGCGTCCGGCGATGGCGACCTTGGCGCCCGCCGCGGCGAGACCGAACGCGAACGCGCGTCCGAGTCCTTGGTTGCCGCCAGTGACGATCGCGGTACGTCCGGTCAGATCAAAAGGATTGTTGCTCATGCAGGCACCACTATCGACTTGAGGCTGGCAGGGTCGGTGTCGCTTTCGAGCGCGTCGGCGACGTGCTCGAGGTCGTAGCGTCCGGTGACGAGCCGGTCGAGATCGACCAGTCCGGAGGACGCGAGATGGATTGCAGCGGGCCAGGTGTCGGTGTAGCGAAACACGCCGGTGACCGTGATCTCGAGGTTCTGGATGTGACTGACGGGAAGGGGGTAGTCGTCGGCGCCCATTCCGACCAGAACGACCCGCCCTGCAGGTCCGACGGCGCGGATGCCGCTCTGCACGGCCGGGACGGCACCGCTGGCGTCGACGAATGCGTCGACCTGGGGGTCGAGCGCGGCGACCTCGTCGACCGTCGGATCGATCACTTCGGTGGCGCCGAAAGTCAGGGCGCGCTCGCGCCGCGAGGCCACCGGGTCGGAGACGACGATTCGTGCAGCACCGAAGGCGCGTGCGGCCTGTGCGGTGATGATGCCGATGGGGCCTGCGCCTGCGATCAGGATGGACGACCCGGGAGCGATCCCGGCCTTGCGCATCGTGGTGACGGCGACCGACAGTGGCTCGAGCAGTGCTGCGGCCTCGTCGGACAGCGAATCCGGAACCGGGTGGGCGAAGTCCGCGTCGATCGTGACGTAGCGGCAGAAGGCGCCGTCGACAGGAGGTGTCGCGTAGAACTTCATGTCGGGGCACAGGTTGTAACGCCCGGCCATGCACTGCGCGCACCGGCGGCACGGGTGCTGGGGTTCGACGGCGACGCGCTGGCCGATGCGGCTCTCGTCGACACCCTCGCCGACGGCAGCGATCCGTCCGGACAGCTCGTGGCCGAGAACCATCGGGTCGTGAACCACGAAGTCGCCGATGCGACCCTCGCGATAGTAATGAACGTCCGAACCACAGACGCCCACTGCCGCGACCTCGACGAGCACCTCGTTCGGTGCGGGCGTCGGAACGGGGCGATCTTCGATCTCGAGCGTGCGCACGCCCGTCATCACACTCGCGCGCATCGACGATGCGGGCGGTGTCGGTGTTGCGGTGGTCATGAGTGTCCTTCCGGCAGAGGGGAATCGAGGATGAGGGCGCGGCCGACGACGGCGGTCGACGCACCGGTACTCAGGCATGCAGGCATCAGATGTTCGGTCACTCCGCCGTCGAGCGTGACGTCGATTCGACGTGCGAGGGCTGTGGCGATCGAGAGGCGATCGGGGTCGGCAACTCCCGATGTTCCGGGTTCGAGAAGCATGAGCAGCGCACCGTCGTACCCGGTCAGATCGACCGTCGATGCGCTCGCCTCGTCGACCTCGTCCCACACCGCCGCCCACACTCGCGACGAGCCGATACCGGGTGTGCCGAGCGGCACGTACAGATCGCCCACGTCCGGGATACGAGGAAGCATGGCGCGGACTCCGTCTGCGCTTCCGACGAGGTGCACTCCGAGCATGTCGCGCGGCACGATGGCAGCGAGCCCGTCCAGTTCGTCCAGCGTGACGCCGACGGGGAGACCTTCGCCGGGCGCCATGACGTCGACGTGCACCGCGATCCCTGCCGCCACGAGTGCCTCGGCGGCCTGCGTCCGAAGTCCTGGTGCTGCGGCGTACACGCTTCCGGCCAGGTGCTTTTCGTACCCGACGTGCCAGGGAGCCAGCGTGATCGTCATGCGTTGTCCCGCCGGTCCAGTGCGTCGACGGCAGTTGCTGCCGCCCAGCGTGCGCGGACTTCGGTGATGTCCCGGGTGGTCTCCCGCGGCGAGACGGTCGTCCGTGCGGGTGGGGTCCATCGCCGTGCGAATTCGACCATCCCCGCCTCGTCGACGCCCGCTGCTACGGCTGCTGCCTGCACGCATGCACCACGTGCCGTCGCCTCGTCGGCGTCGGGGACGGTGACGGTGTCGCCGGAAAGGTCGGCGAGCAGCTGCAGCGTAGCCGGTGACCGGGCGCCACCGCCGACGACCGTGAGCGGGCCGTTGCAGTCGATCCCGAACGAGCGCAACGCATCTCGACCGGCCAGTAGAGACAGCAGCGGACCTTCGAGGAACGCGCGTGCCATTTCCTCGCGCGTCGTCGCCGACGTGAGGTCCGAGAGCAGGCCCCGTGCGTAGGGACGGTTCGGCGTCCGCTCGCCGTCGAGGAACGGCACGAGTGTCGGGCCGACGGTGGGTTCGGCGGCGAGGGCGAGAGCGGCGAGCCCGGCGTGGTCGGTTCCGAGGATTCGGGCGGCGGTATCACCGACTCGGGCTGCATTGAGCGTGCAGACGAGCGGCAGGTACCCGCCGGTGGTGTCGGCGACGCCGTTGACGATGCCTGCCTCGTCGAACACCGGTGTGCGCGTCGAGGTCGCGAACACGCCGGACGTACCGAGACCGATGTACTGGTCGCCGTCGCTCAGACCGAGTCCGAGGTATGCGGCGTGCTGGTCGCCCGCGCCTGCTCCGACGAGCACGGAACGGGTGAGGCCGAGCGCGGCGGCCGCGGACTCGGTCAGTGCCCCGGCGGGCTCGGCGCCTCCGAGGACTGTCGGGAGCATCGGCAGCCAGTCGCGTGGACCCGCGGCCGCATCCAGGAATTCGGGCAGCCAGGTCGACGTCGTCGCGTCGAAGTAGCCGGTGCCGGACGCGTTGGATCGATCGGTGACGGCGCGACCGGTGAGCCGGAAGGTCAAGTAGTCGTGCGGCAACAGGATTCGACGCGTGGCGTCCAGCGTCGCGGGTTCGTGTTCGGCGACCCACGCGAGTTTTGCGATTGTGAATGCAGCGGTCGGAAGAGAACCGATGCGGCGCACCCACTTCGGGCCACCGATCGCCTCGACGAGCTTCGCGAGCTGCTCCGCGCCTGTGGTGTCGTTCCACAGTTTCGCGGGGCGCAGCGGCTCACCTTCGGCGTCGAGCAATACCAGGCCGTGGCACTGTGCCGCGACGGACAGCGCGGTCACCTGTACGTCGCCGGCAGCGGCGAGCGCGGCTCGGACGGCGATCACCAGCGCCTCCCACCACGAACGCGGATCCTGTTCGCTGCACGGTGGGAACGCGGGAGTATGAGGCGCGGACCCGGAGGCGAGCAGCTCGCCCGACTCGGCGTCGCGTACCTCGGCCTTGCACGATTGTGTCGACGAGTCGACACCGACGACGACCTGTCGCGTCACAGTCCGACCACCGGTTCGTTCGACGCGGACATGACGTCGTCGCGAGTTCCGACGCCGCCTGCCGGGTGCGAGTTCACGACGTCGTGCATCGTGTGGCCGCTCAACGACATGGCGACGACGCCGACCGCGTCTCCCCATGCGCCGACTGCGAGCGTGCTCGCCATGGCGATCATGTTTCCCGGGTCGGAATCGGGCTGGGTTGCAGGGAGTTCCGCGATGTCGGTGGCCGCGGACGCGAAGGGGGATTCGACGGACTCGGTGACGGCGACGACACGAACCCCGCGCTCGACGAGGCGGGTCACCAGCCGAGTGAGCTCGGACGAGCGCCCTGTCTTGGAGATGGCGAGCACGAGATCGGACGTCTCGATCGCGCCCATTCCGCCGTGCAGTGCATCCATGGCGGGGAGGTAGAGGGCGGGTGCGCCGCAGACGGACAGCAAATGGGCCAGGCGCTCGGCCATGATTCCCGACGTTCCCGAACCGGTGGTGATGACCTTGCCGGACGTCTCGACCACGGCGCGGGCGACGCGAACGACGCTGGGCTCGACGGTATCCGCGAGGTTGGCCAGGCCGACGGCCTCCCGGACCAACACGGTGTGCGCGAGACGCCGAAGTTCGGCGTCGTCGAGCTTGCTCATATGTCGTACCTCACTGCTCACATGCATAGTGAACAGGATCATGCTTTGTCCGTGCTCATGTGTCAATCAGCTTGCTCAGATGAGCGCATGTGATGATGATGGTGTCAGTGACAGCGAAAGGTGGGGGGATGCCGCAGGAGTCCGAGGTCCGCAGAGTGGGGCCGGAGGAACTCGTCCAGCGAGGATTGATTGCGCGTCGGTACTACGTCGACGGGCGCACACGGGTTCAGATTGCGGACGAGTTCGGTCTTTCCCGCTTCAAGGTGGCTCGCATTCTCGAGGACGCCGTCGCGTCGGGAATGGTCGAGATCACCGTGCACGCCCCGGAATCGATCGACATCGAACTTTCGCGCGCACTGAGGGACGAGTTCGGATTGCGGATGGCGTTCGCGGTCCGTACCGCCAGTGACGGTCAGGACGAGCTGTGGGACGCGGTGGGTCGCGTCACCGCTGAGCTGCTGAGCGAAATCGTCACGCCCGCAGACGTACTCGGCGTCGACTGTGGTCGAACGTTGTCCCGGATGACGACGCATCTCGACGCCATCGCCGAATGCGACGTCGTGCAGTTGACGGGCATGGCGGGTGCCGTCGGTGCGACATCCGCCGAACTGGTGCGTCGAATCACCGAACTCGGGGGAGGGCAGGCGTGGTCGATGTACGCGCCGCTCGTCGTGTCCGACGCCCGCACGTGCGCTGCGCTGAGCAGCAGTCGGGGAATTCAGGAGACGTTGCGTCACCATGCCTCGGTGACGAAAGCCGTTGTCTCCATCGGCGCGTGGGGGCCGGGTCTGTCGCAGGTGTACGACTTGCTGACGCCGTCGGAGGCGAGGGACTGGACGGCGAAAGGCGTGGTGGCCGAGTCCTGTGCGCTACTGCTCGACGCGGAAGGAAACCGCGTGCACGGGTTGGACGACCGGCGGATGGGCGTGTCGGAGGACGGCCTGCGCGGCATCGAGCACGTCATTGCCATTGCGGCGGGTGAAGCGAAGGTCGCGGCCGTCCGAGCCGTGCTGAAATCCGGACTGGTGTCGTCGCTGATCATCGACGCCGGGACCGCTGCGGGGCTCGTGCGCTGATTGCGCTCCGCACCCGTGCGCGGATAGTTGCAACCTGGAGCCTGTTGCTTAATTGAGGGTGTTTCGCTCGAGTGGTGGTGGGCCTGCTTTGGGATGATGGCTGGGTGGCGCGTGACTATCGACCTTCCGGTCTCGATCAGGGGTTTTTGATTCCACCCGATATCCGGGACTGGCTCGATGACGATCATGTGGCGTGGCTGGTGATCGACGCGGTCGCGGCGATGGACACCTCGGTGTTCCATCGCCGCCGGCCGGGCCGGCGGACCGCGACTTCGCAAGCGGGTCGGCGTGGTTACAACCCCGATCGGTTGTTGGCGTTGTTGATTTACGCCTACGCGGTCGGGGAACGCTCCTCGCGGCGAATCGAAAAACTGTGTTGGACCGACGTCGCGTTCCGGGTGTTGTGCGGCAACGACATTCCCGATCACACTGTCATCGCCCGGTTCCGCCAGCAACACGACACCGGGTTCGAGAACCTGTTCACCCAGGTGTTGGTGCTGTGCCAGAGAGCAGGGATGGGCCAGTTCGGTGAACTCGCTCTCGACGGCACGAAGATCG